>WRMT01000122.1 GCA_009777005.1 Methanobrevibacter sp.
AAAGGATTAATAAATATTTTTAATTAAAAAATATAAATTTTATAATTTAGATTAATTAATAAATCATAATTAAAATTTTAAAAAAAATCATTAATTAAAGACTTTATTTCTAATATTAGGTATTCATGGAAAACTTTTTTAAGTAATCAAATTTGAAACTTAAATTAAGAACTTTTATTTTATAATTTATTAAATTATTATAACTATTTAAAATAAAAATATTATAATAATATTACATTAAATTATACAATATTTAAATCATATTTTTCAAATAAAAAAAATTTTTAAAAATCATTTATTACAAACTTTCCAGGATTACATTATGGGGTTAGTTTCAAGTGTAAAAATGACTTTCACATTTTTTGCTAAAGGATATTATTAATATTAATGGGATTATATGGTGGAAAATGTATTTTCAAATTAGATATAGGTTAGTATTGATGGTAAGTGTGTTGTCGAATTTGATATTGGAAGTATATGATAGTAAGTATATTGCCTAATTGAATATATTAAATTTATAATAGTTAATATATTATTATATTTGACAATGGAAATAATCTATTATTTCTGAAAATTATATAATTAATAATAATTTATCTTACTTTTAAATTACTTATTAAACTTATTAATATTTAAATTTAATTAAAAGTTAACTATCATTGAATAAATTTTTTTCATTTGAAAAAATTAGCTTCAACTGAAAAATTTATAAATATTAAAACAATTTTATTTTAAATAGTACTTTCAAAAATGAAATAAACTTTAAAAAAATTATTTATATAAATGGCTGAAATTATGAACTTAGATCCTCATATTCATAGTTGTTATTCAGGAGATTCTAGAAGTAAACCAAAAAATATTATTAATCAAGCTATTGCTATTGGTTTAGATATTATTGCTATTAGTGATCATAATACTACTAAAGGCTCAAAAGTAGCTAGAGCTGAAGCTAAAAATAAAAACATTATTATTGTTCCTTCAATCGAAATTAGCTCTTCAAAAGGTCATATCATTGGATTTGGTGTTGATGAGGATATTCCAAGTGATTTATCTCCGTATGATACAATTGATAAAATTCATGATAATGGAGGAATTGCAATCATACCTCATCCTTTTTCTTTTTATAGAAATGGGCTTTTTTCTAAAGTAAATCCGAAAGGATTTGATATTGAAGCAGTTGAAGTTAAAAATGCCAGATATATTTTAGGTTATTCAAACTATAAGTCAAAAACACTAGCTAGAAAAGCAAACTTAGCTGAAATTGGAGCTAGTGATTCTCATTTTATTGGTTCAATTGGTGATTCTTATACTACACTTTATGACATTGATTCTGATTCTACAACTGATGATATTATTGATGCTATCAGATTTAAAAGGACAATAGCTAAGGGTAGGAAAACTTCAAATTACCTCATAGCTAAAGAAGTTATTAATAAAAAATTTAGGAGAATATATTAATTATTTTTCATAATTGATTTAATTATTCTTAGCTATTCTTTTTAGATAGCTATAAATAGATTATTTTGTAAATAATAATTAGATTTTAAAAATTATTTTTTTGTGTTTAATATGACAATTGAAACTATTATTTTAGATTTTTTTCAAAAGTATT
The DNA here is from genome assembly GCA_009777005.1 of Methanobrevibacter sp. Classification (GTDB taxonomy): domain Archaea; phylum Methanobacteriota; class Methanobacteria; order Methanobacteriales; family Methanobacteriaceae; genus Methanorudis. The sequence goes on from WRMT01000122.1 coordinate 1,613, forward strand.
TTTTTTCAGGTTATACTATTTTTAATACAGTTATTTATGGGCTTATTTTAGCTATTTTTATTTTTCTTATTATAAAAATGTTTAAACATTATGATTTAAATCCTACTGATTTAGTATTTCCTTTAATTCCTTTTATCCTTTTAGGTTCTGGAATCAGGGCACTTGTTGATAATGGAATTTATCCATATAGCTGGTTTTTAATTACTCCAGGAATTTATTTTATAATTGGAGGACTTGCAATCTTAGCTATTTTCATTGGGTTTTTAATTCAAAAAAAGCTAAATTTTGATTATAAATACACGATATTTATCTTTGGTTTGGTATTAGCTATTGTTAATTTTTTTAACATTCCTTCAATAGATTTTATTGCTCTTTTAGAAGTTCTTCTTATATGGGCAATTTTAACTTTAATATTTGCTATATCCTCTAAATTTTGGACTTTATATAAGGATAAAATCAATTTATCTATTTTATCTGCTCATCTTTTAGATGCTTCATCTACTTTCATAGCTGTTGACTTTTATGGCTATTGGGAACAACATGTAATTCCAAATTCAATCTATAATTTTTTTGAAACAGCTGTGACTATGTTTCCACTTAAAATCATAGTAATTACTTTTCTTTTATATTTAGTAGATAAATACATTGATGATGATCTTATTTCCAGAACTTTGAAATTAGCGATTTTTGTCTTAGGACTAGCTCCAGGAATTAGAAACCTTTTAACCTTAGCTATTGGAATTTAAAGACTTTATTTTTATAAAAACTTTTTTTCATTATTTTTCATTTTTTTTTTTTATTTTTTCTTAACTTCTAGAACTTTCACATATATTGTTTATCTAATTCAAAATTACTAATAACTAAAAAAACACTTAAAATATTTTAGAAATGCTTTAATGACAATTAATAATCTTTAAACCGAGATTTTTATATTAATTTTAATTTTTTTTTTTTTATTATATCTTTTATCCTGCTTTATTTTTCATTAATTTTAATTATAAACATTTAATTTAATATTTTCCACCCCACCCCCCATCACCCTTATTTTAAAGAGTATTCAATCAAAAAATTTATATATCAATAATTCTAATTTTATTTATGGTAATATAAATCCAATTATTAATTTGGAGGAAATTTTTTGGCTCTTGAAAATTATTATTTAATTTTCCATGGATTATATTGAAAAATAACTTTCTTTAGAATAAAACTTATCCCAAGACCATCAACTTTAACTCTCTTATTAATACTTATTTTTGGATGTATATTACCAAAAAATTGTTGAATTAATTTGGCACTGTAAACTTTCAGAGATTTAATATATAAATCCCTGTAGTTTTACCCGTCAAAAAATCAAGACTAAATAAAAATGAGGTGAAAATATATGAATAAGAAATATGGAATCATCGGTTTGGTATTAGCTGTTCTTTTAAGCACAGTTTTAATAAGTGGATGTGTTGGTGGTGAAGAGACTCAAACCAACCCTACACCTACTAATCAAGAAGCTAGTGGTGGATTAAAAAACGAAGCACTAGTCGATGAAATTTTAAAAAATTATGATCAAGATAATGATGATAATATCGATGCAATTGAATTTGGTGTATGGGGAGGTTCAGTTGGACTTGATTTAAGTGATGTGGATGAACTTGCAGCACTCTTTAAAAAATATGATTTAAATGGTGATGAACTTTTAGATAAAAATGAACTTGGTTCTTTAGCTGAAGATTATAAGTAAAAAGAATTAATTAGTTTTTCAAGTACTGCCAAATGAAACTCTTTGAAACTTTCAAATTCATAGGAATTAAAGTCAAGTTAAATCCGGATTTTTTTATAGAATCTGATATGAAAAGTGGAATTTGGCAGTACCCACTTTATAATCAACTTCATCCCTTATTTTATATTAGTAAATCAATTGGTGTTTTTAGGGGTATAGAAAATAAATCTAAATGGCTGTATTTTATTGTTGAAATAGTTAGCTTTTTTATCATATGGGGTTTAACAGACAGTTGGATTATTGCTTTTATAGTGAGTGGAATCATTGGATTTGGATTAGATATGCTTGATCCTCTTTCAAAAACTTGAATCAAAATTTTTAGCTATTTTTAAAATTTAAATTGAGAAGAATTTTTTATAGTGGAAAATGGGAAAATTTTGATGTACTGCCTTAATCCTGTTCTTTTAAAAAATCTAGTATTAATAATTAATATTTTCATAATACATCAGAGATAGCTATTTCTACTTTATTTTAAAAATAAGAATTAAATAGCAATTTTTTAAATTATTAAATTTTATATCACGGAAAATTTTCTTTTCAGCAGAGTTTTGGATAATACCAGTATTTATTATTATTTTTTTTATAGTCCTGGAAATAATTTTTTTAGAACAATTAAAATTAGAAAATGAAATATATATAATTTTTATTTTAAATTTATTAAATTAGTATAAATATTTTTAAACTTTCTAAAATCTTTGATTTTCAAAAATAATAATATTATAATAATAATATTATAATAATGTAAATAGAATTTAAGAATATTTAAATCATATTTTTCAAATTAACTAAGATTTAAAAAATCTATAATTTCAAGCTTTTCTTCCAAGACTATAAATATTAAAGTTTAAATTTATTTTAAAAAGTGGAGAGTAATTTTTAAGTTTGCTAAATAAAAAGTAATTGTTTTTGATTAATTAAAATAAATCTAAAAAATAAATTAATCAATTGTGATATAGCTATTGATAAATAGTAAAAATATGAGTTAATCTTACACTTGATTTATTTAATTTTCATAAATTCGTTGAGGTAAATAAAACATGAAATATAAAATTGAAGGTGGATCTTTTCCAATAGTAATATGTGAATTAGATGAAGGGGAAAAAATGGTAACAGAAGGAGGAGGCATGTCTTTTATGTCTTCTCAAATGAAGATGGAAACAAGTACTGGTGGAGGATTAATGAAAGGACTTGCCAGAACACTTTCAGGAGAATCATTATTTTTAAATTATTATATTGCTGAAGGTCCAAACCAAACAATCGCATTTGCTTCAAGCTTCCCTGGAACTATTTTACCTATAAAATTAGATGGAACTAATACAATCATAGCTCAAAAAACTGCTTTTTTAGCTGCAGAAGATGGAGTTGAAATTAATACACACTTAACTAAAAGTTTTTCTACAGGACTCTTAGGTGGGGAAGGATTTGTCCTACAAAAATTTTCTGGAGAAGGAATTGTATTTTTAGAAATTGATGGGGATACAATAGAATACAATTTAGAGGCTGGAGAAAAAATGGTTGTTGATCAAGGCTATATTGCACTTATGGATGAAACTGTAGAATTCGACATACAAAGAGTTAAAGGAGTTAAAAACATTTTATTAGGTGGGGAAGGACTGTTTTTATCAACTGTTACTGGTCCAGGAAAAGTATGGATCCAAACAATGCCTTTAAGTAACTTTATAAGTAATATTATTCCATTTTTAAATCTTGACTAATAATAATTAAAAAAATTCGAGTTCTTTTATAGTTTATTTCCAACTTCTTTCATTATAATTAGTAGTTCATTTTCAATAAAGAAAATTTTCTTGAAAGTTTAGGAAATATTCTATAAAAGGAACTTTTTTGTTTTTTTTGGAAAAAATGATGGATTTTTAAGATTATTTTTTATTAAATATATTATTAGTTTTAACTGAATAAAAGCTATTTTACTTGCAAATAACAATTTTTTAAAAATTATTAACTTTTTAACCATTGAAAATTTTCTTTTCGAAAAATTTTGGCACTACTATAACTATGATTTATCAACAAAATAACAATTTAAAAATCAACAATTTCACCGAAAAATTCGTGAAAATCCTCATAAAAGCATGAAAATTAGAAATAAGAAAATCCTACCACATTTTATTAATAGAAAAAAATATTAATTGTATATAATTATTGTATATTAAATGAATAATATATTAATTAATATTAATAATTGGGGTGACAATATGAGTTTTAAAGATTTTATTAAAGATTCTATAAAATATTCATATTTTTTATCCTATTTTAGCTATTGCAGATGTAAGGTACTTAGCATTAATTGGTAGAGAAATTGTAAATAAAAAATAACATTTTTAATTATATTATTGATTGTGTCAAATACTATTGTCATGAAAATAAAGTTTTTAATTAAGTATAACTTCTAAAAATCTTTAATTCAATCTTTTTAAATTTAATTTAATATTTTTTCAATTTTTCTAATAATAAAATTATTAATATTTATTTTTAAAATTAAAACAATTATTAATATATTTAATAAAAATTAAGTGATATTTTAACAAAAGAGTAATTACAATTTTTCCTTTCATGACTATAATTATCTAAATAAATGTTTGATTATAGTCGAACAGAAATTTTTGACGTGAAAATTACCAATAAATTTAAAACTATCAGAAATTTTCGTACTCAAATTAACTTTTAAATATAATATTCAATTGTTTCTATTGTAACTTATCTTTTTAATACATTCTAAATGTTAGTATATATACTAATGATTTTTCACTACTCTTCATTTTAAAATTTCTGATTAGCTATTATTCTTCAAGATATTTTTAATTTTTTTTGGCACTGTCATTTTTTTTAATGCATTTTCTTATTTTTACAATATCAAGTACTTCACTGGTTTGATTTTTTTTATAGCTAATTTTTTTTAAAATAATATTTATCTTAATATTTTTATATTATATTAAACATATTTTTAATCTACAAAAATAATTTTATAAAATTAGCAATCCTCATTATTTTATTTTTTTATTTTCAATTTATTTATTATAATTTATTAATCTTTTGGTGTTTTTGCAAATGAAGAAAGTAAACAATTTAAAAAAACAAATGAAGTTTTCAAATTCAATTAAACTTTTTGATACTACACTTCGTGATGGTGAACAGGCTCCAGGCGTAGCTTTGACTACTGATGAAAAAATTCAAATAGCTCAAAAATTAGATAACCTTGGAGTTGACACGATTGAATTAGGATTTCCTGCTGTTTCTGATGGAGAAAAAAATTCTGCAAAGCTAATTAAAGATTTAGGATTAAATGCTAATTTATGTGGATTATCTAGGGTTCTTAAAAATGATATTGATGCTTTAATTCAATGTGATTTAACATATATGCATACCTTTATTGGTACTTCTCCATTACATAGGGATTATAAACTTAAAAAATCTAAAGAAGAAATTTTAAACATGGCTGTTGAAGCTATTGAATATGCGAAAGATCATGGAATAACTACTGAATTTTCAGCAGAAGATGCAACAAGAACAGAACAAGATTTTTTAATTGAAATTTTTAAAGCTGCTGAATCTGCTGGTGTTGATGTAATAAATGTTCCAGATACCGTAGGTATATTAATTCCAAGTGTTGCTAAAAAATTAATAGCTACTTTAAAAAAAGAATTAAAATCACCAATTAGTGTACACTTCCACAATGATTTTGGTTTAGCTGTAGCTAACTCTTTAATGGCATTTGAATCTGGAGCAGAACAAGCTCATCTTACTGTCAATGGAATAGGTGAGAGAGGAGGAAATGCTTCTCTTGAAGAGTTTATAATGTCTTTAGTAATAGCTTATGGAATTGATTTAGATGTTGATACTACTCAACTTTTTAACCTTTCTGATTTTGTTTCTCGCATAACTGGTATTAAAATGCCACCTAACAAACCTATTGTTGGTGAAAATGCATTTGCACATGAATCTGGAATTCATGTTCATGGAGTCCTTGAAAATGCAGCTACTTATGAACCAATTCCTCCAGAAATTGTAGGGCATTCTAGAAAAATAGCTTTAGGAAAACACACTGGTGCCAATGCTTTAAAAGCTAAGCTGAATGATTATGATATTGAGATGAATGAAGACCAATTTTGCTCAGTTTATGATCAGATAAAAACATTAGGTGATAAAGGAAAATGTATTACTGATGCTGATTTGAAAGCTATTGCTGTAACAGTTTTAGGACAAGCTAAAGAAGAATCAATTAAGCTATTAGGTCTTTCTGTAATGACTGGAGAATCAGTTTCCTCAACAGCTACAGTGAAATTATTGATTGAAGATGAAGAAAAGGAAACTTCAAAAACTGGTGTAGGTCCTGTTGACGCTGCATTAAATGCTATTCAATCTTTGGTTAAAGGTACCACTAATATCGAGCTTGAAGAATATCATATAGAAGCTATTACTGGTGGAACTGATGCATTAGCTGAAGTTTTTGTTATAACTTCTGATGAATATGGTAATAAAGCTACTGGCAGAGCTACTCGTGAAGATGTTATTATGGCAAGTGTCTACGCTGTTTTAAATTCTATAAATAAAATTTTAATGATACGGGATAGCTAATATATTTTATATTTAGCTACTGTAAAATTCAATCCTTGAACTTCTTAAAAAATTTCCAAGCAATTATATTTGAGAGTAAAACAATTATTTTTAAGATTTTGAAAACTTGACACTTAATAATATTTGCTCTTCCAAATTTTTCACACTTTCCCCTTTTTTTTCCACACCCTAACTTTTTATAATAAGCAGCCATTTTTTTTAAAAATTGAATATTTTTTCTTGCCAATCAGTTACAATTGTTTATTAAAAATTTTTTCATTCCAATTTTTCACTTGAAATTTATCTCTAAATAATATACTTTTTAATCATTTAGTATATATTATCCTGCATAAATTAGCTAATTTCGTACTTTTTAAAAATTTTTTTCAATCAATTTTTTCATGGGATTTCTCTAAATTAAAAAGTTTTAAATTATAAATTTTGAAAAAGGAAGCTTTACTTATTAAATAATTTCTATTTTTTAAAAATTATCTAAATTAACTTTTCTTTAATTAAAAATAAATGTTTTTATTTTTAAAAAATTTTTATTATAACTTAATAA
>WRMT01000123.1 GCA_009777005.1 Methanobrevibacter sp.
TTAATTTAATATATTTTCTTTTTTTCTAATAATAAAATTATTAATATTTATTTTTAAAATTAAAACTGTTATTAATATATTTATTAGAAATTAAGTGATATTTTAACAAAAGATTAATTACACTTTTTCCATTCATGACTATAAAAAAATTTAATAATTTTGTGCATGTTTTTAATAAGTCATAATTTATTAAAAATTTTTTTCAAGTAGATGCTGCACATAATTATTTTTGTTCAATAACATATAAATAAAGAATTAATAATTTTTAATAAAATTTGAATATATCAAGTTTTGTTTAATTATAAATTAAATTTTTTAATCTTGTTCATTAAAATATAATTGTGCAACGACCTCAACTAGTAAATTTAATTTTAAATAAACTTTTTTCTATCTTTGTAAAGTTCATTTTTTTCTTTTTAAATATAATTATAGAGATTTCCATAATTAACTACTTCAATATCATTCCTATCATTTTTAACAATATTTTTAGTATCAAAAATCAAGTGTATTTTCATTTTTGAAATTAAAAGGTCATAATTTAAATTTTTAAATTCATCATGGTCAGTAAGCACCAAACAAATTGTTGCATCATCAATAGCTTCTTCAAAATTTAAATAATCAGAATTGTTGACATGAGGGTCGTGGATTTTAATATTATAACCTTCGCTTTCAAGTAGTTCGATAATTTCAAAAGCTGGACTTTCTCTGGTGTCTCCAATATTTCCTTTATAAGTTACTCCTAAAATAGCTATTGTATGATTAGTAGGATTATCAGGGCTATTAAGACTATTAACCTTATTAGGGTTATTAGAGCTATTAATATTATTAATATTATTAGTATTAGTATTAGTATTAGTATTATTATTATTATTATTATTATTTTTACTAATAGTATTTTTTATCAATTTTTGAGTTTTTTCCACAACAAACTGTGGCATACTATTATTAGTGTCTCTAGCTATTTTAATTAGCTTTGCAGTTTCAGGAGCTTTTGAATAGATAAAATAAGGATCAATAGCTAAACAATGTCCTCCAACACCAGGACCTGGAAAGTGTATGTTCACTCTAGGGTGTTTATTAGCCATTTCAATAACATCTAAAGTGTTAACTCCTATTTCTGAGCAAATTTTAGCTAATTCATTAGCTAATGCAATGTTTACATCTCTAAAAGTATTTTCCATACATTTAGATAGTTCAGCTGTTTTTGCCTCTGTTTTTATCAGATTTCCTTTAACAAATTTCTTATAAATATCAGCTGATTTATCCGCACACTTTGGAGTTATTCCTCCGATAATTCTATCATTATTAACTAATTCATCCATTATTTTTCCAGGTAATACTCTTTCTGGACAATGAGATAAATACAAGTTTTTTCCAATTACCCAACCTTCTTTTTCAAAAATTGGTTTGATGTAATCATCAGTTGACATTGGAGCTATTGTTGATTCAATAATTACGATATTATTATCTTTTAAATAAGGTAAAATTGATTTACATGCAGAAAAAACATTGCTTAAGTCACATGATAAGCTATTTTCTGTGGCTGGAGTGGGAACAGTTATTATAAAGACATCAGATTCTTCTGGAGAAAGAGATGCTTTGTAATTATGGTTAGATATAGCTATTTGCAATATTTTTTCTATTCCTGGTTCTTCTATATGAACTTTTCCTTGGTTTAAGTCATCAACAATGTGTTGGTTTCTATCAACACCTAAAACATCATAATCATTATTTGCAAAGAGAGCTGCTGTTGGCAATCCAATATATCCCTGACCTATTATACAAATTTTCATAGAAAAACCTTTTAATTAACATTTAGATAATATTTTAATTATAATCCTCGAATAAAAGTTTGAATTAATTTATTTATAAAAAATTAATTAATTTTCAAAAAATCAATTTTATTTATATTAATTTTTTTAAATAAATGGTTAATAATTTTTTTTATAATAAAATATAATTTTTATTCATTTGTATTAGTTTATGATTGATTATTAATTTTTTTATAATTAGATACTGTTGCACAATTATTTTTGTTAATATTAATATATAAATAAAAATTAATAATTTTTTAAAAAATTTGAATATATTAAATTTTGTTTAATTAAATATTAAGATTTTCAATTTTGTTCATCAAAATAAAATTGTGCAAAGACTTCAATAAGATAATTTTTAATCGTTTAGATTAATTTATAAATGATTATTAAAAATTTTTAAAAAAATCACTACTTAAAAACTTTATTTAAATAATATAATTTGATAAAATATTCTTAATTTTCATCTTTATGAAGTTTATATGTATTTATTTATTCAGTATTATAATTTTTTTATTTTTTTAAAAGCTAGTTATTTTTTTTCACAATCCAATTATCAAAAGCTTTAAATTGTTTTTGAGATTTATACTTTAAAAACATTTTTTTTATTTTTTTTATTTTTTTGTAGCTACTTAGTGGAATTATTTCTTCAGGATTAATTTCTTCATACTTTATAAATTGGTTTTTAATTTTGAAATCATTCATAACATTAGTAGTTTTATCACTGTATGTTGTTACAAAGTATTTATGCTCAAATATAAGAGATAAAATCATGGAATGGAATCTTCCACAAAGAGCATACTCCATTTCACCGTATTTTTTTAAATATGATTCTAAATCTCCTTCATAATTTAGAAGATTTATTTTTGAGTGGTATTTTTTTGGAATTATTTCTAAAAGTTCTTTTTGAGCTTTTGTGTCACCTTCTTCTTCACAATAAGAAAATAAATATATTTCTTTTCCTTCATTAATTAGATATAAAATATTATTTTTTAAGAAATTATAATAATCTTCTTTTTTATCTTGTGCTAAATACCATCTAATACTAGGCTCAATAATTGAAATACCCACACTATTTTTGATTTTTTTCACTTTAAAATAGCTATAGGATAAAGCAGCATCTGGAGCATACCTAACATTTGAAAGATCTTTAAACAGATTAAAAGAATATTTGTCTCTAAAACAAACATCACTACATAGCTTAAGATATTTTTTACTTTGTTTATAATAAGATTTTAGACTATATGGTCCAAAATTACAGCTAATATAGAAAAATGGCTTTTTATTTTTTTTAAATTCTGAAACAAAAGCTGCATGGTCTTTAAAACCAGTTTTCAAATCTTCATGATAATTTTTTCCTTGCATAAAAACTGATCCTGCAATGTAAATAATCCCATCAAATTCACGTTTAGCTAAATCTAATGTTAGTGGTGTATCATAATTTAAAATATTCACATTTTCCATACTATTAAATGATTTTGAATACTTTTCATCACAGTGAATATAGAAGTTAACATTAGGATATTTATTAAATAAAATATTTAAAAACAGATCATCTCCTAAATTCATTTTAATATATGCAAAAACTAAAATTTTCATTTATCGCACCTACTCCTTATTTAACTTCTAAAATAGACTTAAAAGTCACAATAAACAACTGCATCAGATAGGTTATATATTTTCAAACCATTTTTTTCAATATTATCAAAAAATTCCTTATTAAAATCATTAAACTGATTTTTTTCTATTTTCACTTTATTAATCTTTGTAAAAACATCTTCTTTAATGTAAAAACAAGATAAAACTCCTTGATTAAGTTCTAATACTTGACCAGAATGAAATTTATCCATATTTACAATGTTATTTGGATTTAACAAAGGACTCATATCATATTCATAATTCGGATTTGCATAATAACTTAATTTCTCAACTAATCCACTTTTCCCTGGAACAATCTGTTGGGGAATTAGCAAACCACATTTTTCTAAATCATAGGAATATTTTTGCATTAATCCTAAAGTTTCATTTGTTAAGGTTACATTATCTCTTAAAACAACGAAATCTGAGCTAAAATCAAAAATATCTCTTTCAATGGTAAAGTTCAATTCCTCATCATCAATGTTAATCACTTTTATTTTTTCATTATTAGCTATTTTTTTTACAAGAAGACTTTCTTGATTTGAATTTCTAAAAATAGCTATTGTGCTAATCCATTTATCTAACTTTAGTTTAGATATAGAATCTATGCATTTTTTTAATTTTTTATCTGATCCATAGCTTAAAATAGCTATTGACACTTTTTTATTAAGAGGATGAATAAATTTGTTTTCATTTGAGGATTTGAATCTTTTTAAATTGGTCTTACGTACTTTTTCACAGTATGAAATATTAGATTTAAGAGTAACCCTATTTTTCGCATGGTCTTCATAGCAATTAGAGAGTATTATAGGTATTGAATAAATTTTAAACTTAGCTGAGATTCTTTCTAATAAATCCCAATCTTCGCAACGTTTTAAAGTTTCATCAAAAGTTCCTATTTCTTTAAAAATTTTCGATGAATGTAGGAGGGTGTTTATGCCTATGTAATTTTGGTTACGAAGTAAAGATTTGTTAAAAGCAGCAAAACGTACAGAAAAAAGGTTTCTATTTTCAAACATCCTTTGCCCAGAATATATTAAATCAGCATCTTTTAACTTAAAAAAAGCTCCCATCATAGCTAAAATATAATCTTTATCCCAATCATCATCAGAATCTAAATATGTTATATATTCTCCTTTGACGGCTTTAATAGCAATATTGCGAGTCTTTGTTTGACCTTGATTATCTTTGTTTTTTATTAAAATGATTCTTTCATCTTTTATCTTTTTTAAAACATCTAAAGTCCCATCTGTACTTCCATCATCAACAAGGATTAACTCTATATTAGGATAACTTTGACTAAGAACAGAATCAATGGCTTTTTTAACAATATTAGCTCGATTATATACAGGCATTATCACAGAAACTAAAGGTGGGTTCTTTATGTTTTTAGCTATTTTTATTAAATCAGATGAAATATTTTCCATCTCTTTAAAACAAGACTTATATTGGTCAAAATCTTCACTATGGATTATAGGAGAATTATATGATTCAGTCAGAAATTTTTCAAAAGTTTTCTGTTTTCTTTTCTCTTTATACTCTTTTTTATCTTTTTGTGTATCTAAAATATACTTAATCAATGAATTCAAATCTGATTTTCCAGTATTCCTAAATTTCATTAAATGATATTCACTATTTAAATTATAATTTGGGGTTCTTCTTTCATAGAAACCATATAGGAGATAATGCAGTAAAGGATCAAAAGCAGATTTCGCCACATCTAAATTTTTCTCTAAATAGTATTTTTCATTAAAAATACTTCTTTTAAGTGAGTAATACCCAATAATATTTGATAAAAACTTTTTAGATTCGTCTTCCTTAAATAACATTTGCATTTTTTTTATTTCAAAATGAATTTTTTTCAAAAAAGAAAAATTTTTAAGAATTTTAATGGGGTTTAAGCTATTTTTATCTTTTTTATTCATATTTTTAGAATTTCGACCCATAGTACTCCTCATTATTTAATAGTTAAATTAAGTATAATAATGGAAACAATGTTTTAATTAATTATTAAAATGGATAATTAGCTATTATTTAATAATTTTATTTATAATCTGAATAATATCATTATTATGGATATGTAGTATGAATTTCTTAATTACACTTATATAACAGCTATAAAGCACATGTTTAGCTATTTTTTCATTTTCCATTATGATGGTATTTCAGTGTTTTTTTTTGGGGCTTTTATTATTCTTTTGAATCAGATTCATTTAAAATAAATTTTTCTTAATTTTCTTTTTTAATTCTTTATATTCTATTTAAATAGCTAATTTTTAATTTATTATCTTTTTGATTATTTTTTAATCAATAATCTTCTGTTCTTTATTAGGTTTAATAATATTTTTTTATTTTTATTTATATTCTTTTTTGACTTTTATTATTTGTTATGTAGGTTCATTTTGAATTTTATTTTGTATTATTTGAAACTTAAAAAAAATAAGATTCAAAAAATATAATTAATATTGATTAAAATTGACAATTATAAATTTATACAAAATTTCACAATTAAAACCTATAACTTATATAATAAATAAGTTAAATTAAAATTTAAATCATTAAAATAAATTTTAAAAATCAATTTATTTATTAATTAAGTTTTTGTGCATTTAATGGGTTTTTATGATTATTTTATTTATTAATTAAGTTTTTATAATCAATAATAATCATTTGAATAATGATATTACAAATTTATTGAAAGTTTATAATGTGATAAAAGAGGAAACTATTACAATCAATAGCAAAAAAACATATATTAATATTAATTTCTTAATTGAAATGATTATGAAGACATTTTAATAAAAAAAGATTATTTCTTGGAAATTTAGCACGGTAAAACTTTAATTATTTAGGTGATGAAACATTGGGATTTAAAAATATTAAAACTTTTAATAAAAAATTTAGCTTTCTTTTAGCTGTTATACAGATTTTTTTTAAGAGTAAATGTAACTTTAAAACTTTTTTTTTGAATCTTCGAGGATATAAATCTATTAAAAAGAGTGGGATGTTTAATTCAAAATATTACTATGAAAAAAACCTTGATATTAAAAGAAAAGCTATTGATCCCATATTACATTATATTTTCCATGGATTTAAGGAAGGAAGAAACCCTAGCTCTATATTTGATGGAAATTATTACTTAAAAAAATATCCTGAAGTTGAAAAAGCCAGTATAAATCCTTTAGTTCACTATTTATTATATGGGCAGTATGAAAACAGACAATATAAATCTATTAAATCTTATAAATTTAAAAAAGAGTATAAAATAATATTGAAATCGAAAAAATTTGATTTTAGCTGGTATAGGAAAGAATACTCTGAAGTTGAAAAAATGGGTATTAATCCTATAATGCATTATTTAGAATATGGGGCTAAAAAGAATTTTAATCCTTCTTTTGACTTTCAAACTAAATGGTATATTGAAAAATATCTTGATGTTTCAAATAGTATGAATCCTTTTGTTCATTATCTTCTTTATGGGATTAACGAGGGTAAATTACCTAAACCATTAAATAAAAATGAAGTTAATGATAAATATGATGAAATAATAAAGGTTAACGATTCATCAGTTGAACTATGTTCATTTAATAAAAATTCTCCTAAAATATCTATAATTATACTGACGAAAGATGGAATAAATCATTTGAAACGACTATTTGTAGATTTTGAGTACAAACTTCAATATCCTAACTATGAAATAATTGTAGTGGACAATGGATCTAAAGATGAAACCATAGCTTTTTTAGAAAAACTTTCAAAAAAATTACCTATTAAGCTATTAAAATATGATGTTAACAAGTCTTTTTCAGAAGCTAATAATAATGCTACTCTTATTTCAACTGGTGATTATTTTTTATTTTTAAACAATGACATGGAACCACTTTACGGTTGGTTAAACCATATGGTCCAATCAATTTTACTATCTACTGATATTGGGGCGGTTGGATCTAAGCTAATATTTTCTTATTCAAAAAATCAAGATACTCCATTTAAAACACAGCATGAAGGAATTGCATTTATGGAACTTAATGGGTATTTAGAAAAAAATGATGGGTTTATAGTACCATATAATATTAAGGGAAATAGTCCTTTTAGAAAAGTTGAAGATGATTTAGAGATGGGAGCTGTTTTAGGTGCATGTTTTTTAATTAAAAAGGAAGTTTTTAAAGAAGTTGGTGGCTTTGATGAATCCTTCTTTTATAATTATGAAGATATAGATTTATGTCTTAAATTACATCAAAAAGGATATAAAATAGTTTATTCTCCTAAATCTGTTCTATTTCATTATTATGAAGCTACTAGAAAAGGAAATAATGAACATGCAATTAAAGATAAAATTGATTTGAAGAATAGAAAAATTTTATATTTTAAATGGAATAAACTTTTAAGAAAAATATTGTTAAAAGATAAACTTAATAATGACTTGATTTTCTCTAAAAGACCATTAAATATAGGAATAATTAGTGAAAAAAAGGAAATTAGCTTTAAACATGAGACTATAAATGATTTTGGATGGGAAACAAAGTTTTTAAAAGATAGCTATTCTATACCTTCTACAGTTGATGTTATAATATCCAATTCAAGTACATATAATCCTAAAAATATTAAGTATAATAATAAATATTTGATTAAAATTGCTTTAATAGATTTTAACTTAGAAGAATGGATATCAAACCAATATTTTAATTTTTATGATTTTGTAATTACTACTGATGAGAATATAAGAAATACTTTAATAAAGAATTATTCTAAAAATACAGTATTGATAAATGAAGATATTTGGCATTCTATTAAAAGTACTATTAAAGACCTTATTGATAGTGGCTATTTTAATTAATAAAATATTTTTAATTAATAAAATATTTTGTGTAAATTGGATATATATGTTCTGATGGGAAAAATTCTAATTAATGCTTTGTTTAAATATCACTTTATTTCTAATAAATATATTAATAATAATTTTAATTTTAAAAATAAATATTAATAATTTTATTATAAGAAAAATATAAAATATTTTAAATTAAAATTAAAAATGAA
>WRMT01000124.1 GCA_009777005.1 Methanobrevibacter sp.
TTTGTTTTTTATTTTTATCTATTTTTAAGCTATGTTTTTATTAAATATTTGTTTTATTTATAGATGTATACTTTTTTTATTTTGTAAAAAAATATATATTCTATTATTTGAATACTTTAAGGTCTTATTGGAAAGTTAGTAGCTTTTCATTAAAATATACAGTGAAAATTTTTTTATTTTTATTTTTCTCATTTTTTTATCTATCTTTTTGTTGAATGTTCATTTTAATTGTATATGTATAATTTTTTCTTTTGATATATTTTTTAATATATTATCTTAAAAAATATAATTTTTTTTTTAAAAAAATAATTTATTATTTAGATTTATAATTGAATATTCTTTCTTAAAAAATTTTTTTTTAAAAATATATTCTAAATAATTTTTAATTTTTATTTTTATTCTTTTTTTAAGTTTTTTTTTCATAAATAATCCTTATAACTGTAGATGTATACTTTAAAAAACTATAGTTAAGTATATATGCGAACATTCCATAATATAGTAGTTATAGTTAATGAGAGTATAGCATAAAATTTATTATAATATATAATTGATTATAATATGGTTTAGCTATTGAAGGTACTTATTAACTTTAATTCTATGACAGTAGAAAAATGTCATGGAACAAATTTTTATTCAGATATAGACTATACAATTAATTCAACTTATTTTTTTATTTCATGAGAGATAAATAAAAAACAAGTAAAATTGTTTAATCTGTCATTAAATGCATAATTCACACTCTATATCAGATATATACACATATTCAATGCTTATTTTTATTGAATGAGAGATAAAATAAATAACAAGTAAAATTGTTTTTATCTGATCATTTAAGTTAACCCAATAATTGAATAATTCCGACTTTATTTTAATAGTTGATAAATAGCTATTTATTTTATGTTGGTGTTATTTTAGGATTTTCAGGTGTTTTTAGCTTAATAATATTTCCATAGCTTGATACTTGAATTTTAATCAATATTTCAATTATTTATTATCCTAATAGTGATTTCTGGGTTTTTAGTATTTTAAAAAAATTTTTAAGATAATTTTTCTTATAAAAGATTTAATTGAACATTCAATAAAGGAGTCTTGACAATGATATGGGGATTTTTGGATTATTAAAAATAAGTATTATACTAATTATTGTATATATGACTTTTAACTATTATTCTGATTAATATTTTGGTGATATATGGGGATTTTTTAGATTTAAAGGGTATGATTTGTTGATGAATTATTTTTATGAATATTTTAGTGCTGTGGGGATTTAGATTTAAAGGGTAATGTTTTGTTGATGAATTATTTTTATGAATATTTTGCTGCTGTGGGGATTTAGATTTAAAGGGTAATGTTTTGTTGATGAATATTATTGGTGTTTTTTGTTTCTATTGTTATTTTGTAACAATATGAAAAATGTTTGAAAAATTATATTTTTATAATTAATTAAGATTTTAATCATTTATATTAAGATTAAAAACTTTTTTAAGAGGTTTTTTGGTGTTTAAAGATTTTTTAATAATATATAGAGGATTTCACATGGTTTCAATAACCATAAAGGAGGTTTTCTTCTGTTAACATATAATAATTCTAGGGTGAGAATACTCATAGCTATAGCTATGGTTTTAGTATTCTTTTCATGTTTACAATCAGCTACTGCATGTGAATCATGCGATATATCTTGCACATGTACTGATTGTTTAAATTGTCCTGACTGTGGATGTGGTTCATGTCATGTAGCTGAATCTACAGAAAAGGAAAATTCAAATAGTATTTCGGAGATTTTCAATGGATCCACACTTTCTTTAGGTGATGGGATTAACACAAATTTCACGAAAGTAAGTATAGATAAAGATATAACTATAAGAGGAAATGGGGTAAACAATTCTATTCTTTTTATAGATTCTAATAATGTTGCTTTCCATGTTGAAAGTGGAAATACTTTAAAATTATATAATCTAACTATTTTTACTAATTACATATATTCTGAAGAGGATATAGCTGATTTTAATAGTTTAGTAAATTTATTTAATGGCTCAATTTCTGGGCTTGGTACTGTTGTTTTTGAAAATTGTAAATTTATTAATAATAAAAAAACTGATGTTCTTGTAACGGTTAGTTCATCTCCTACTTATAATACTAATAGGTTTGATTTAACTGCTACTGTTAAAGATTCTAATGGTGATAATTTAATTGGTGATCTTGTTTTTTATATTAATAACGAATTTTCAGGTAGGGTTCCTATAGTTAATGGTTTAGCTACTTATAACATAAATTTAGCTAATGGGAACTATGTGGTTCATTCTTCTTATGTTGGAACTGGTGGTACTAATTATGGAATAAGTGAAAGTCAAGCTGCTTTCAATGTTTTTTCCTTATTTCAACCATTAAGTGTTCCATTACCTACTTCTGGAAATAGATATTGGATAGATTCTGTTAATGGTCTTGATTCTGCTGCTCGTAATGGTCAATCTATTGCTAATGCTTGGAGAACTATTTCTTATGCTTATACTAATGCTGTTGCTAATTCTTCAATTATTTTACAACCTGGAACTTATAGTTCAACTGGAAATACACAGATTTCTTTAGTAAATAAGGTAAATATGACTATAATTGGAAATGATACTGTTAATAATGTTTTTATAAATGCTACTGGTAGTTCTAGTACTACTCTTTTTCCCTTTGCTACAATTGCTGCTGGTACTTCATCTACGGCTCTAAGAACAATTAATTTTTATAATCTGATAATTTTTGGCGGTGCTGGTAGTAAATTCATTATTAATGCTAACAATAATGTAAATATTGATTCTGTGAAGATTGAAAATTTAACTGGAATTGGTGCAGGAATTAATATAACTGGTAGTTATGTTAACGTTATTGTTAATAATTCTATATTTACTAATTCTAGTGGAGCAAGTGGGCAGTCTACTGGTGGTGCTAAAGGTATTCAGGGTATTACTTCTTTAACTAATGGTTCAGTAAAAGTATACAATACTAACTTTACTAATTTACGTGGAGGTTCTGGTACTGCTATAAATTATATGCCAGGTAATACTTGCTCTCTCTTTGTAAATAACACTAATTTTATTAATATTACTTCAACTGATGTTGGTGGTGTAATACGTTGTTATTATGGTGCTGGTGTTACACTTAATTATACTAATTTTTTAGATTGTTCTGGTACAAGTCATGGTGGTATTTTCTGTCTTAATGGTGCTGGTAGCTATCTGGTTGTTGATAATTCAAGGTTCACACGTATTAATGCTACAAGTCAGGGTGGTGTTACATATACTCATACTGGTCCTACTAACATATCTAATACAATTTTTGAAAATTGTAGATCAAGCAGTACAGGTGGTGCGATAAATAATGCTGGGACTGATCCTATTGTTATAAGAAATTCCACGTTTATAGGTAATAATGCTACTAGTGGTGGTGCAATCACTACTTCTAGTTCTGGTTCTATTACTATATTTGATTCTACTTTCACAAATAACAGGGCTACTACTTCTGCTGGTGGTGCTATCTATGCAACTAGTGGTACTGTAAACATTACTAATTCTAGTTTTAATAGCAATTTTGCTACATCCCAAGGAGGTGCTGTTGCTACTACTGGTGGAACAATAAATGTTAATATTTCTAATTTCAGAAATAATTATGTTTCCGGATCAGCTACGGTTTATGGTGGTGCTTTAGCTTCAACTCCTTCAAGTTCAAATGTTGCTAACATAAATGTTTATAATTCTGAGTTTTCAAACAATTCTGCAAGAAATAATACAGCTACTTCTACTGCTTATGGTGGTGCAGCTGCTGTTAATGGTGCAAATGCTACAATCAATTTGGTAAATTGTACTGTCCAGGATAATTGGGCTCGCTATGGTGGTGCTTTTGGTACTGGTTCTTCTGGTGGTCGAATAAATGTAATCAATAACACAGCTATATTTAATAACTGGGCTTATGAGCATGGTGGTGTTGCTGGTCTTGGTTCTGCTGGTACTATAGTAATTGAAAATAGTCATCTCTATAATAATACTGCAGGTAGTTTTGGTGGTGCTTTTGGTGTTAATGGTGCAGGTACTATTAATGCTACTAACTCTAATTTGACTGGAAATGAAGCTGGTACATTTGGTGGTGCTGTTGGTGTTAATGGTGCTGGAACTGTTAATCTTAATTTCGTTGAAATGATAGATAATATGGCTGTTAACTATGGTGGTGCTGTTGCTCTTAGTGGTACTGGTGGTACTGTAAATGTTCGTAATTCTATTTTAAAGCGTAATCGAGCTACTGGTTCTTCTGGTTATGGTGGTGCTATTGGTCTTACCTCTGGTAATATCAATGTGTATGACTCAACATTTGAAAATAATAGTGCTTTTACTTATGGTGGTGCTGTTGGTGTTCCAACTGGTGGTAACTTCTATGCTAACAACTCTAACTTTACTGATAATGTAGCTGGTACTTATGGTGGAGCTATTGGTTCTGCTGCTGGGGTTAATATAACTTATTGTATTTTTACCTCTAATCGTGCTGGTACTAATGGTGGTGGAGTTGCAGCTATGGGTGCTTCTGGTGTTGCTAATTCTATTTTAAGTTGTCAGTTTGAGTATAATTATGCTGGTAATTTAGGTTATGGTGTTTATGCTGCAAATTATTTAACAGCTAATTATAATAGGTTTTTCAATAACACTGATGCTTCTGGTAATTTTAGTCAGACTATTTGGACTAACACTGGTCAAAGTTCTAATGTAAACATTGACTTTAACTGGTGGGGAGAAAATAGGCATTTGGCTGTAGGTAATTTACCTAATAATTACGTTGTTATTGACTTTGATACTAATAATTTTGGTCTTTGGAATGGTAGTGCTCATTATGTTTACACTATAAGACTTAATGACACAGCTAATACTAATTTTAATGTTAGCCGTTTACCTCCTTTCTATGGTGAAGCTAGATTTACTGTGCCTCCGTATAATACTTCTTTCAGTGCTCATTTAAACGGAACTGTTGTTAGTGTTCCTTTTGTAGATGCAGCTATTCATCAAGGTTATTTCAGAGTGGACAATCAGTATATAAACTTTAGTGTAACTACTAATTCAACTCCAACAATTAACTTAACTGTTAATTTAGGTAGTACTAGTGGTAAATATAAGGATAATGTTACTCTTACTGCTAATATAACAGATAATGGTGGTTATCCTGTAGCTAATCTCACGGTTTTCTTCTATGTAGCTGGTGAGTATGTTGGTACTAATGTTACTGATGCTAATGGTTTTGTTTCTCATAGATATACTGTAGCTAGTGCTGGTAATTTGAATTATACCTTAGTTTATAATGGTTCTAATTTGAATTATAATAGGGTTAATGTAAGTACAATACTTAACTTCCTTAGGTTAAACACTTCTATTGTTGTTAATAGTGTTGTTTATGGAAATAGTGGAGCTCCTGTAAGGTTAAATGCTACTATTTATGATGAACGAAATGAAGCCGTAGCTAATGTTACTTTGCATTTCTATGGTATTAGTGGAGGATATTATAATTTTTCAGTTACTGATTCAAATGGTCAAGCTGAAGTTTATTACTCATTCCCTGTAACTGGTAATCATACGTGGTATGCTGTCTTTGAGGGTAATGGTAACTATACTGCTAGTAACTCTTCAACCAGTAGTACAGGTAGAGCTGATATTTCGCCTATAGTGAACTTAACCATTAATAAATATGCTAATGTAACTGGTGGAGTGAACTTTGGAGATTATGTAACCTATACTATTAATGTAACAAATCATGGTCCTGATACAGCTACTAATGTAACAATTCTTGATCTTTTAAATTCAGGTTTAATTTTACAAAACTTTACTGCAAGTTCAGGTACTACTTATGTAAGTTCAACTGGTCTTTGGACAATATCTAGTATTTTAGTTAATCAAACTGTAACTTTAACTATTAATGTAAGGGTTAATGGTACAGGTACTATTCCTAATGTAGCTATAATTTCTCATGTGAATCAACCTAATGTTGGTGATAAAGATAGTAGTGTAAATATATCATCTTCAAATGCTGTTAATTTAACTATTGTAAAATCTAGTAATACTACTACTGCAGGTTACGGTGATTTAGTAACTTATACTATTAATTTAACAAACCATGGTCCTAATACTGCAACAGGTGTTTTAATCTATGATCAACTTGATTATCGTCTTATACTCCAGAATGCTACAGCTACTATAGGTACTTATACTAATAATGTTTGGAATATTCCATCTATTGCAGCTGGAGGAAGTGCAATTTTAACAATTATTGTTAGAATCAATGGCACTGGAAATATAACTAATTTTGCAAATATTACAAATGTAACTGAGTTTGACTTGGGTAATGGTACTAATACTAGTAATGTAAATGTTAGCGTACCTAATACAGTGAATTTGACTATTTCTAAAACTAGTAATGTTACAGGTATTGTAGCTGTTGGAGATCGTGTAACTTACACAATCAATGTAACTAATCATGGTCCTGATAATGCAACATTTGTAAATGTAACCGATAGTCTTTCATCCGCTCTTTTATTTTTAAATTCTAGTGCAACAATTGGTTCATATAATAGTGTTACCGGTGTTTGGACTGTTGGGACTCTTAATGTTGGTCAAACCGCTACCTTATATATTAATGTAACTATTATTGGCACAGGTAATATTGTGAATGTAGCTAATGTTAGTGTAAGTGAGGTTAATCTTGGAAATAATAGTACTAATGATAGTGTAACCTTAACGGTTCCAAGTACTGTGAATTTTACTATTTCTAAAACTAGTAATGCTCCAGCTGTTGTTTACTTTGGAGATTTAATAACCTATACTCTTACTGTTCGTAATTTTGGTCCTGATAATGCAACAAATGTTGTAGTAACAGATGTTTTAGATTCCCGATTAATCCTTGTAAATGTGGTTGGTGGAAATTATTCAATGAGTGGTAATACACTTTTCTGGAATATATCCAACCTAAATGTGGGCTCAACAGTTACCTTGAATATTACTGTTCGTATAAATGGAACTGGAAATATTGTGAATGTAGCTAACATTACTTCTAGTCAGGATAATATCGGTGAAAATAGCACTAATACAAGCACAAATGGTACTAATTTCACAGTTGCTAGTACTGTGAATTTGTCTATTGTTAAATCTAGTAATGCTTCGGCTAATGCTAATTATCTTGATTATGTTAGCTATACTATTAATGTAACAAATCGTGGTCCTGATAATGCAACTAATGTTGTTGTTGTTGATCAAATTGATGCACGTTTAATACTACTAGGTTTTACTGAAAGTATAGGTACTTTTAATGCGGCTACTGGTGTTTGGACAATTCCACTTATATCTGTTGGTCAAAGTGCAATTTTAACTATTAATGTTCGTATTAATGGTACTGGAAATATAACTAATGTAGCTAATATCACTAGTTTTAATGAGACTGTTAATCTCAATGATTCTAATACTAGTACTGTGAATATTTCTGTTCCTTTGACTGTGAATTTGACTATTTCTAAAACTAGTAATGTTACTGGTTTAGATGTTGGTGTAGGTGACATGGTTGCATATACTATTAATGTAACAAATCATGGTCCTGATAATGCTACTGGTGTTAATGTAACTGATGTTCTTAGTAATCGTCTTTTATTCCTTAATTCTAGTGCTACAATTGGTTTTTATAATAATGGTACTGGTTTTTGGAATATTGGAAACCTTAATGTTGGTCAAACTGCTACATTAACTATTAATGTTCAGGTTATTGGTACTGGTAATATTGTGAATGTAGCTAATGTTACTGTTAATGAGGTTAATCTTGGTAACAATAGTACTAATGATAGTACTAGTTTCTCTATTAACTCTACTGTGAATTTTACTTTGATGAAATCTAGTAATGCTTCTGCAACTGTTCGTTATAATGATATTATAACTTATACTATTACTATTCGCAATAATGGTCCTGATAATGCTACTGGTGTTCTTGTTATCGATAGACTTGATTATCGTCTTGCATATCAAAGTTATACTGCCACAGTTGGTACTTATACTGTTTCTGATGGTAGGTGGGATATTGGAGATTTAGCTGCTGGTTCACTTGCAATTTTAACTATTACTGTTCGTATTAATGGTACTGGTAATATTGTTAATGTAGCTAATGTTACAACTGATCAAAATAACATTGGTGATAATGAAACTAATGCAAGTACTAATAGTACTAATTTCACAGTTGCTAGTACTGTGAATTTGTCTATTGTTAAAACTAGTAATGCTTCGGCTAATGCTAATTATCTTGATTATGTTAGCTATACTATTAATGTAACAAATCGTGGTCCTGATAATGCAACTAATGTTGTTGTTGTTGATCAAATTGATTCACGTTTAATACTACTGGGTGTTACTGAAAGTATAGGTACTTTTAATGCTGCTACTGGTGTTTGGACAATTCCTCTTATAGCTGTTGGTCA
>WRMT01000125.1 GCA_009777005.1 Methanobrevibacter sp.
TAATTAAACTATTTATATAAATTTTTAAATAATATTAAATAATAAAAATGTTTTAATAAGGATTTTAATAAGATTAATAAACATTAACTAGTTTACTTTAATAATTTTACAAAAATTATTTATAAAAAATAAATTTTATTAAATAATTGATATAAATGTGGTTAGAATACTATAAAACTAGGGGATTAGAAGTTAGTTGTCAAAAATTCACTAGTTGTGCTGGTTACTAGTGTACTCCTGTAATTTTATTCAGTATAGGAATTTTATTCAATATTATGAGAAAGCCCAAACTAAAAAGTAAAGTTACAATAATTAAGAAAGGAATCCAAATAATTGCAGATTTATTTGTAAAATCTATCAATATTTTGAAAGATAAAATGAATAATACATGAACTAAATATATTCCATAGCTATATTTACTTAACAAAACAGTTAAACTCCCAAAAACTCCATTTTTCAGGAAAGAAGAAACTTTAGTAAATAATTTATTATCATTAAAGTTTTTTATCATGAGGAAAAAGCTAGCAGCTTGAATAACAGATAAGGTGCTGTAAATAGTAAAATGATTTGTACCAATACTTAAATCATAACATACTACCCTAACTATTGTTGAAATTAAGAATAATAAGGACCATAAAAATATATTCCCAATAATTTTATTATTATCCTTAGCCAAATAATATCCTAAAATAACAAATCCAATGGATCCAGCAAAGTATCTTAAATCTATATAATAATAAGGAAAATCAAAAGTAGCGAATATAGAAGTTATAAACCATATAAATAGGAAATATCTAATTTCAGAAAATGAAGAATTCTTTATCCACTTATTTATAATGGGAAAAAATAAATAAACACTTAAAATAAGCCAGACATACCAAAAATGAGGCAAGTATCCTTGAATACCTAAAAACATATTGCCAATAAATAGCATTCCTGTTTCTAGTGACGAAAAGTGAAAAGACATATTTTGGAATAATATTGCAAATATAACAAATACACATCCCCAAAATAAAAAAGGAATTATTATCCTAGGATATCTCTTTTTAAGAAATTCACTGATACTATATTCTTTATTTAATAATAATACTCCAGAAAGCATTAAAAAAATTGGAATAGCAAATTCACTTATAAATAAAAAAGAAGCACCAGTTAATGAATCTAGAAAATAAGGAGACACATGTATTCCTATTACTCCTATTATAGCTAATGCTCTTAACTGATCTAAATAGAAAATTCTGTTTCCATTTTTGGATTCAAATTTTTTAATTAGGTTTTCCAATTTATAACCTCACATGAATTATTGGAATTTTAAAGATTTATAAATTTATTTAAATTAATTTATTAATAAAAATTCCTATTTAATTTATTTTAAAAAATTTTATATTTTTAAAAATTAGAAAACCAATGATTTTCTTTATTTTTTAAAAGAATATTATTAAAATATTTAATATTTAAAAATCATTTTAGTAGTTTTTTTAGCTATTAAAAATGAAATATCTTAATTTTATGTTATATCCCATGGAATTACATAGTAAAATAACTTATTGACTAATTTTAACTTTATACGCCCATCCAGATTCAAACATACTAGAATAAATATAGTTGTACATAAGTAGCATAATTTTCAATCTTTCCATTCAAATTCACGAGATTTCTCTAGTAAAACGTTTTTATTATCAAAATACCAGATAAATAATTATTTTTGTTTAATATCGATGGAAAAACTTTTTAAAGGCATAACCTTACAATAAAATACAACAGTTATTTTTAATCTGATTTCAGGTAATTCTAGGATACTTCATTTTCTTCACAGATTCCTATTTGGAACTTTTTAGAGGTCCATTTCAAGTGTAATAAATTCACTTGCTTTATTAATATACGATATTCTAAGACCCACCCTAGAAAAAGTTGCGTTATTAATAGCTAATCCAAACAATATTTTCATTAAATGTGACTATTAGCTAAAAAATTTTGTAAATATGATTAATAGAAACTAAATGAAAGTTTTTTTTTAAGATTAAATCCTAATATTGACATTTCTTTCTTTCAAATATTCTTTAACTACTGGAACAGGATACTCATCAAAATGGAAAATGCTTGCAGCTAATGCCGCACTCGCATCAGCTATTTCAAAAGCTTCAAGAATGTGTTCTGGTTTTCCTACTCCTCCAGAAGCTATTACAGGAATATCTACTCCATCATTAATAGCTTTGGTGAGTTCAAGATCATAGCCATCCTTTGTTCCATCTCGATCCATTGAAGTAAGAAGAATTTCTCCAGCTCCTCTTTCTTGACATTCTTGAGCCCAATTAATAGCATCCATTCCAGTAAACTCTGTTCCACCATAAATACTTGTGTCAAACCAACAATAGCCATTTTTTGTTTCAATGATGTTTCTCTCATCACTTTCTTTTGGATTGTCAACATATCTTCTTTTTGCATCAATTCCAACAACACAAGCCTGACTTCCAACTACTTCAGATGCTTCGTTAATCAGTTCAGGATTATGAATAGCTGCTGTATTAGTGGAACATTTATCAGCTCCAGCTTTGAGCATATTAACATAATCATCAACTTTCCTAATTCCTCCACCTATACAGATAGGTATGAAGACATCTTTTGTAACAGCTTCCACAACATTTTTCATGGTAGCTCTTTTTTCTCTTGAAGCAGTAATATCTAAAAGTACGATTTCATCAGCACCCTGTTCATAATATTTATTAGCTAATTCAACAGGGTTTCCAGCGTATTTTATCTGTTTAAATTCAATTCCTTTAACAACTCGACCTTCTGGAACTTGTAAATCACAATCTAAACATGGTATTATTCTTTTAGTTAACATTATATAATTCTCCATTAAATAACAGTTTTAGAAATAAAGTTTTTTAAGTGATAGTATTCTTTATATAAACAAATGTTTAATAACACATCCATTATCAATATACCAAATACTTAATAAAACATCCATTCATCAATACAAACATATGAAAACTTTTTTAATCATTTTATCTCAATTGATTTAAAAATGAATTTTTGATTATTTAATTAAATATTTTTAAAATATATTTATACTTATTTATTTAAAAATTAATATTATTATTATTTATTTCTAATAGAGGGAGTTGCACAATTTTATTTGGATGAACAAAATTAAAGAATTTTGATTTTAAATTGAACAAAATTTAATATATTTAATTTTTTTTTAAAAATTTTAATTTATATATAAGTTGAACAAAATAATTGTGCAACATCCCATAATAATGAAATGAGAATTTCCGAAAACTCTATATTGGTATTGCTTTTATTTTTTTTATAAAAACTAAAATACTTCTTTTTAAACAAAATAATTAATTAAAAACAGATTTTATAGGAATTTAAAGCTTCAATCTTAAAAATAGTAGCTTAACACTTTTAAGCTATTTTTATAAGGATGTGAAAATAATATTATTTCTATTTTATAATAGTAAATAAGTAATATTAAAACAACTAGTTAAAAATACAATGGTTTAAAAATTAAGTAATTTAAAAGAAGTAGAGTACTTTTACAAACTTTTTTGAGATAGATAAAATCAGATATAGAAAACTTTTTTTCTATTTGTAAATAGCTTAAACCATATTTTAAAGATTCTTAGAACTTTTTTCTATGTTCATTTACAATGGTAAAAATGTCTCATAAGTTGGTGAAGGTACTATATTTAAGAAATAAGAGAATTTAACGGACCTGAGGGGATTTGAACCCCTGACCTATGGATCCGAAGTCCATCGTCATATTCCAGGCTAGACCACAGGCCCTTAAAGATAAAATACAATATTAGGATATAATACAATTATAACCATGTCAAAAGAGAGCATATTATAAATAACTAGATTCAATATACTTAATCCTTAAAACTATATTAAAATTTTTTTACAAATATAAATATTTGACTATAGTAAAATATTATTTTGTTAATCTATCTTAAATAATTTTTCATTTGAGCTATGATAAATATATCAGGGAAAACTAAAAAATTAAAACTTCCAGTTTTGATTTTCAAAGAATTGATTGGTGTTTAGACAATTAACTCCTAACTTACTACAAACAAAAGGAATTCTCATTTCACTCCTCTGGTTTTCTTGAGTAATTACAGTATAATCATTATGTAGTCCAACACATATTAGTATCGGGTCGGCTAATGATTCTCCATCACACCATAATCTATCATAAACTTCAAAAGCCTCTAATTCTTTTAAATTGTCCATTTCTTCATTAGATGCTTCTATGAAAAAATTTTCAGTTGTATCGTGAAAAGTTGTCCAGAAATCGCGATCTTCTTTTGATAATTCAGCTTGCACTTCTTTAAGTGAAATTAATTCGTTATTTAATATCATCTCTTCGATATTATCCCATAAGCTTATAAAAACATTAGGAGAGTAATTTCTTTTTAAGTTTATCAAGGAATCTGTATCAATAATAAACACATTTAAATCACTTGAATAGCTAAAAAATTTCATCATATAAAGAATCTATTGAGTCACTAGGTAAATTCAAGTATCTTTTGAATTCTGTAGGACCTATAATTTCATTTTCATAAGCAGAAACTATAAATCTTGAAAATGGCTTTCCTTCATATTTTTTAACTTTTTGAACTGGAGCCATGGCTCCACCTTTGCTATTTTTGCGTCTTTCCTTTTCTTTATCTTTCAACATGACAGTGTGTTCTTTCAATGAAGTTATAGTAGAATCTTTGAAAGTTTTTGATGTTTTGCCTAACTTATATAATTGTATAATTACTGTTTGCTTACTCACACCATAAATATGTGATAATGTTCCTAATTGTCTTGAAGTCCATTCTTCACCTTCATGATTTTTAACAGATTTATCTTTAGACATTTTTGTATTTTTAAGAGACACAAGAGGGATTAAAACTTCAGAAGCAATTTGATTACATAAAAATTCTTTTTTATTGTCTATATCCACATCACATATTGTACTCACACCCATCATTAAATGAGTTAATTCATGAATTAAAGTGAAAATCCTCCTATTAGGGTTATTTTTTCCATTTAATAAAATTATAGGACATTTATCATAATACAAAGATAATCCACTCATTTCATCTTCTGAAACATCTTCAGTTTCAAAAATTAATATACCTAACTCTGAAACGACTTCTTTCCACTCATATAAAAATTTCGAATGAGTATAATCCTTTTTTCCACTATCATTTTCAATCCATTCCGATTGTTTTTCAAGAGAAACTCCTAATAAATTTCTAATAGCTTTAGCAAAGTGTTTTACTGTGTTTTTATTATAATTATCCTCAATTGTAATTACATTTTTTGAAAAATCTTTTATTTTTATATTCATTTCTGCATGAATATTCATATACACAGTTCTGCGAAATTTAGCTTTATTAATCTCTAAATTTAAATCAGTACTAAAATCAGTGATTTTATCATCGCAGCGGAACTCTATAATATCTATTTCTTCGATTTTTGGAGGTTCTGATCTTAAATAAAATACAGGAGGTCTCTTATATTTCTTAGCTAAATTCCTTAAATCATTCCAAGTAGGTTTTAAATCACCATTTTCCCATAAAGGAGCATTATTAAGATAATTTGGCAAATCTTCAAATTTAAACCCCGCATTTTTTCTTGCCCATTTTATCATATCAGGATTAGCATTAACTCTATAGACCATTTTATCCCATTTATTAAAATTATTGATTAATTATCATATTTGTAGTTTATTTATATTAAATTTTCC
Source organism: Methanobrevibacter sp. (assembly GCA_009777005.1). Lineage (GTDB taxonomy): Archaea > Methanobacteriota > Methanobacteria > Methanobacteriales > Methanobacteriaceae > Methanorudis. Next base: position 5,753 of record WRMT01000125.1, read on the forward strand.
ATTATATTTCACATTTTGTAAAAAGAGTCAAGAATTTATTAGTTTTAAAATAATTTTTATAATAGCTAATTTAATGAAAGACTTAAGATATATAAAATCCCATAAAACAAATCATAACTTATGTTTATATATATTTAATGAAATAAAATTAATAATATTTTTTTGATTAAATATAAGTGAAAAAAGATATATAGTTAGCGAGTTTTTGATGGACTTCGAATCCGAAGTTCGAGGGTTCAAATCCCTCCTAGCTCATTTTTTACAGTTCATTATTAAAAAAAATTTTCCTCATTTAAATTACTATCTATAAAAATTATTAAATCCATAGCTATGAAAAAAAACCTTGCTCAAACTTTTTAAATAAAAAAATAGCTAATAACATTAATTATTAGTGGAAGGAATAAATAATATGCTTAAAAGACTGAAAAAGTATCCAGATAAAAAACCTTATAGTTTTAGGTTATCTCAGTCACTTATGGAAAAAATAAATATTTACTGTAAGCATAACAACACTACTGTTCCCGACTTAATAGGGAAGCTATTTGAGGAAGAGATTAAAGGGCTGACTTTAAAAAGAGAATCTATGGATACTGGAATATTAATCATGTTACCTGTATTTAAAGATGTAAATAACTTCATCAAAGAAAAAACAAATTTGATAATCTATAGCTACCATGATATGAAGAAATTAAAAAATGAAAATTCTAAAAATTATAAAGAAAGTCTAATAAAAACAATTGATACAAGAGAACAAGAGTTAAATATTAATTTAAAAAAAGGAAAGTATTATTTTAATAAAGTTATTAGATTAAACAATTATTTAGACATTTTAGATAATGGAAGTTATAAAAAGAAAAAATTAAAAAATGAGTATGAAACACATGAAGGGATGAACATCTTAAGATCTTGGTTAGTTAATTATTTTATTAGGTACACTTATTTTATTAATGAAGAGGGATTTGAAGAAGTTTTAAAAATTAATTTAATTAGTAGAATGGAAGCAAAAAAACTTTCAATAGAATCAGAAAACTATGAGCTATTAAGTGAAATAGAATTATTAAATCCATCAAATGAAAAAATTATCCATGAAGAAGAAGATTTAAATGATTTAATTCTTAAAGAAGTCAAAGAAAGGTTAAAATAATATTTTCAAAATTAGATTAAACTTAAATCTGATTAATTATTTGGACAATATTTGTATACATACTGTTTACAAAAGAAACAATTTTATATATAATTAATAATAAACCAAGGATTATAATTAATTTGGGTCTAATTTCAGGCAGAAAAATTAATTAATAAAAAGTAGGTGATTAAATGAATAGTGAAGAAATGAACTTTTGCCAATCTTGTGGAATGCCTTTAATGAATGATGAAATTTTAGGAAAAGAAAAAGATGGTAGTGACAGTGAAGATTTTTGTAAATATTGCTATGATAAAGGAGATTTTCTTGAAGAAATGACTATGGAAGATATGATTAATTTTTGTGCTCCTAAAGTTGCTGAAACTCATTCTATTGATATAAAAGAAGCAAAAAAACAAATGGAAGAATTTTTCCCAACTTTAAAAAGATGGAAACAATAACTCAATCCTTTAATTTTTTTTTAATTTTAGATAATGTCAAAATTCTACCATTATAATTATTTTCATCAACAAAAAGGTTTAATGAGAAATATATATTATAATTAAGAAATTTATATCATAATAAAGAAATATATTTCATGTCAATTATTTTTATCAACAAACAGATTTATTAAAAAATATATTTCATATCAATTATTTTTTGAGAGAAAAATTTTGACATATATATTTTCTAGAAGCTATTTTTAAAAAACATTAAATTTATTCTAGCTTAAAAAAAAATACTAATTTTGAAAACTTATGTGAAAACCACCTTAGAGGAGGGGAAATGATTATGAGTTGGCTGAACATTGATAAGAATTTGTAAAAAATTTTAAACAAAAATTCTTATGAAAAAATTTTTGAACATTTTCTATTTTAGTATATATACTCATTGAACAAAAATAATTTTTTCCCCCCCTGCTTACATTAAAAAAACATTTCAAGTGTTGTAATTCCAGGTGGACTATTTTCTAAAGGAACTTTTTCTATATCATCAAAACGAGATATTACTGGAGTTCTATTTATAAATTCAACAAAGCATGTAACAGGGTTTTTGGGAATAGCTATTCCTTTTTGAATAATAGCTTTATATGTTTTCCCTTTTATTCCTTTAACTAATGCTTCTTTTTTTGATAATTTAACTATACTTTGTGTTGGCATTATATCATCCCTAAAAATTTTTTAAAGAATTTTCAAATTTTTCCATTGGATTTAAAATAGTCAAGATATTAGAAAAATTCTATTAAAAACCAATTTCAATGTTTAGATAATATACAATACATCCTTTGTATATAAAGCAATAGAGATAGAGAGCATTTGAAAAGTAATAGAAACTAAAAATTCATTTGGAAAATAAAATTGTTGAAAGAAAATTAGGGAAAAAAACATTGTTAAAACCATTATAATTAATATTAAAAGCAAAATAATTAATAATATTGAAAATTAAGACTAAACTAGTACTTAAATGAAAAAAAGTAAAAAAAGATTAAAGATTAAAAAAATTATTAAAAATAATCTTAAAAAAA
>WRMT01000126.1 GCA_009777005.1 Methanobrevibacter sp.
TCATTTATAATAATATTAAAAAAAATTAAAAAATCCTTTTATAATAATATTAAAAAAAATCTAAAAAATTAATTTATAATAATAAAATTTATAAGAATTATTATTTATTCTTTTTATTATTTATAATAAGTTCAATTTTTTCAAAACCATTATTTTTTTTGATTCCATATTCTTTTGTTTTTAATGATTTTAGCATTCCAACTACACTATTTTTTATAAAATTATTTACAAAATAATTTAAACCAATAACTTTTTCATTGATTGAAAGATAAACATCCACATCATCAGGAGCATAACTTATTTCATTACTAACAATAGCTTTTCCAATAGACTCCCCATCAACATAACCACATTCATTAGTAGTTAATGTATCAATTATATCATAGCTACTTTTTTCTATCATATCCACTAAAGATTTAACCTCATTTTCATCAATATGCAAAGCATCTACAGTTTTTATAGTAAATTCATCTTCCAATTCTTTAGAAGTTGATATTTTACAATATTTATAATTTTTAAAACCTTCAATTACTACAAAATCAGGTTCTTCTATGATTTTTATAAGTAATAATATTCTTTCAAGAGATAAGTCTTTAGCTATATTAAAAAATGTCCTATTTCCAATCCCTACCACAGTTTCAGAGCCAGCTTCCTTATGTTTCCAAGTATCAGTATTTTCCTTATCCATTTCCATTTTATGATGAGAATGTTTAATAGTAGCTACTTTGAAATCTCTTTTTTTAAGCTCTTTAATGATTTTCACAGTTAAAGAAGTTTTTCCAGTATTTTTTTTCCCTACAACAGAAATTATTCTTATGATAACACTTCCAAATAAAAAGTTTATAATGATGAATAGCTATTTAGTAATTTTGAAATAATATTGTTTAGCTATTATTATGATTTAATAAGATAAAAATAATTTTAAATAAATCATGAATATCTATAATTTTATTTTTTTATTATGATTATAGCTATTTAAAAGTATATGGTCTTGGATATTTATAACCCCATGTATCATTAAAGTATTTTATTATTTAATTTAAGTTTAGTATTATCTTATTAAAGGTACTATTTGCCTATTAAAAAGAAAAATACCTCTTAGAATGAAATTAACTAGTAAAAAGAAAAATACCTAATAAAATATAAACAACTAACAAAAACACAAAAAACTAACAAAAATAAAAACAACTAACAAAAACCCAAATACCTAATAAAAATAAAAACAACTAACAAAAACACAAAAACCCAATAAAAACAAAAACAACTAACAGAAACATAAAAACCTAATAAAAATAAAAACAACTAACAAAAACACAAAAACCCAATAAAAACAAAAACAACTAACAAAAACACAAAAACCCAATAAAAACAAAAACAACTAACAAAAACACAAATACCTAATAAAAATAAAAACAACTAACAAAAATACCTGAAAAAAATACAATAACCTAAGATTTTCTACTTTTATATAAATAAAAACAATAGCTATAGCTAAAAAATACCTATAAAAACTAGAAACAATAGCTAATCTCAAGAAATATGCAAAAAATTAGAAACAATAGCTATATTTAAAATTATTTCGTGTTTATTTTAAAAAAAAAAGAGAATGGGATTGTATAATTTATTGGCAGAGTTTTTTTTTAAAAGCTATTTTTAAAATAGCTATTTAAAAAATGAAAAGTGGGGGTTTTTATTTTAAAAAACTCCAGATTTTTTTAACAATCCCATAATATAAATTTTTATTATTTTTTGAACAAAGTGGATAAAAGACCACCTTTAATTCCAATACCTAATAATATTAGTACACAGAATATTACAATCACAGATATTAACAGAGCATTACTGTCAGTATTTTGTGTTGGGTCTTTAGGTGTAATCTCATAAGCATCAGGATTATTTTCAGATGAATCTCCATCTTCTTCCATAGCTGCACTAGCTGGAGTAGGATTAGATATTCCAGCTTGAGCTATTTGAGATCCTTGATAACCTTGACCATCATTTGTGTTAAGAATTTCACCAGTGTTAGATCCTAAACCAGAACCTGAACCAGTAGCTATTCCTGAACCAGATCCAGTACCCTCACCTGAACCAGAGCTAGTTCCAACACCAGAACCAGAAGGATAATAAGAACTCATTCCAGATCTTGTATTAGTACCAGAATTAGTGTTAGTATCAGAATTAGGAGTAGTGTTACTATTAGTGTTAGTATTAGTGTTAAGGTTGGTTAAATTATTATTGTTGCTTGTGTTATTTGTTCCAGATCCACTAGAATTATCAGAGCCATTACCTGCAGGTTTAGCTGCTGATTTTTGATCTTCAGTTAAATTAAACGGAATATTTAGATTAACCCAGTATATATTCTGATTACTGAAAGTGAAATCAAAAAAGTCATCTCCAGTTTCAGACAATGAATCAATGAAAAAACGAACTCTAGCATCATCATCAGTTAACAATGTTTGTCGTTGATTCTTATGATTAATTGTAATAGATATAGGGGGTAATTTTGTTACATTAACTCTACTACCATTTCGATCTATGTACCAGAAGTAAACTTCAAAGGTTCCATAATCGTCTATGCTGATTACATCTGCAAATATTTGTGTTGCAGAATCATATAATCTTGGACATACAACTAAAACACTTTGTCCTCCATACCAGTTTGGACCTGTTGCAAGTAGATCATCAGTAAGGCCTCTAATAATACTTGAAGCATCTAAATCACGATGATTACCTGATATTATATTAAAGTAAATCATGTCATATAGATCTACTGCAGTATCTTTGAGACCATCATCAAGATATATTCCATGGGTACTTTCATTGATTATATTGAATCTTATAACTAAGTTAGGAATTGTGGAATTAATTACAATACCACTACCAGTTCCATCAATTCTACGTCCTGTAGTCCAAGGACTAGCTGGACCATTACCAGTGAGAATGTTGCCTTCAATAGTAATATAATCTAAATTACCTTCTAAGGCAATACCCTCAAAGCATCCTGTGAAATTATTATCTAGCACATTAATATGATAAGCATTATGCATTAATATTCCATAACGAGCATTTTTAATTTTGTTATTACTTATGGTGACATTGGTTGCACCATCTTTAATTTCAAAAATTATGCCATCTGGATGTGTGTTGCTTAAATCAAAGCCAGATATATTAACATTGGAACCAGTTATAGTGAATATAGGTTTAGCTAATGAGCTTGTAATTTTACCGCCAATAATAGTTATTGATTTGTTAATTATAAGAGCTACATCATTGTACTCACCAAGAAGCTCAAGTGTTCCTCCATCAGGAGTATCATCTATCATCTTCTGAACATCAACAAATGAAACATCAAAAGCACTTATAACATTGAAACTTGCATAATCCAAGCCATCATCAATGAAATCAATTTCAATAGGGAATGTACCTATTCTTCCAGGTTTAAAGTGAAGAATAGCTAAACCATTTGAATTAGTAGTGTTAGAATAAGTAACACCATCAATTTTGAAAGAAATGATTTTGTTTCCAATTCCTACACCATTGCTATTTTTAAGTGTAGCTGTTATGGTTATTATATTGTCTAATTCATATATTGTAATATCCTGTATATTGGTTTCAATAGAAGTGCTTTCTCTGTTTTTTACAAACAAAGAAGTTTCATTACTTGAACCAATATAGTCAGCATCTTCTTCAAATTCAACTCTTATACTAAAAGTACCTTCAGTAAGTGGTGTGTATTTAATAGTAGCTACACCATTAATATCAGTTATAGCACTTGTAATATAAACACCATTTATTAGGAATCTGAGATTTTTACCATCAATAAGTGCAGTATTATAATTTTTAAGAGTAGCTGTTATGGTTAATTCCTCATTAGGCACACCATAAACATCTATAGACTCAACTAATGTGCTTGCTTTTCCAGCTATAAATATTTCTACTTTCGCATCAGATATGTTTATAGAATAAGGATTTCCAGGAGACCTTACTTCTATCATACCACCTTTAGCAAAAATACTTTCCAAAATATGATTATTATCAACAATCACGTAAAAATCAGGTAACCTATTATCCACAGGACTACCATCATCTAAAACAACATTAGCTATAACAAAATCACCAATATCATTTGCACCATTTCTATCTAAAGTCACAATATAATAATTATTCATAGCTGCAAAATTATAGATTTTAGACGAATTTAGTATATTAGATCCCCACCAATTAAAATCAATATTTACTATTGTACCAGATACAAGACCCCGTTCAGTCAAAAAGAAAAGATCCTCATTTGCAACAATACTATTGTAATTTACTATAATATTTGCTATAGGAGTCGCTCCTGAAGAAGCTGCAGTTCGAAGGTCGATTCCGAAAGTTCCTGCTTTAATATCATTACTTAAAATATTAAAACCTACAATGCTAGGTGCAAGATTAATAATTATTCCATTTTGATTAGCAAGAATAGTGTTATTTTCAATAGTATGATTTGAGATACTCGCTCCCCTATTAGTCGATCCACCAGTATAATATATGCCATTAGCTAAAGCATTCATAAAATTATCTTTAATTAAGATATTAGACCAATAAACCCCCGAATTAGCTGCATTAAGACATTGAAAATAAATACTATTTGACCCACTATTTATAATATTATTATTGATTGTAAGATTTTCTAAAATAGAATATATTATTGAAACACCGTTTCCTGTAACATTAATAATATTATTAGATATGTTTAAATTCAATATTTTAGAAGTAGTGCTACCAGTTAATTCAATACCAGTAATACCTGTAATGATGTTATTTTTAAAAACAAAATTATTACAATTAACTTCACCTGTGAAACTCATTGAAACCCCTGAACTAATAGTATTATTGATTATATGAACAGTAGGTTGATTAGAATTGAAGTTAAAAGTTAATCTTGAGATATTATTATTGTTTAAATAAATACTTGCTCCTAGGGAATTGTCGTTTATGTCTAGGGAAACAATATTAGAATTAATGATTGTATGTGTTACAATAGAGTTAATTGGAATAGTTAAAGAGTTTAATGTGACACCATCTATGTAAAGCTCAGTATCTGCACTTGAGTTAATAGCTACTCCAAAACTAATTATATTCAGATTTTTAATTGTGAAGCTTTCACTTTTAACATTAAATAATGTGCTTGTACCATCTCCAATAATATTAACAATATCATTATCATTTTTAGATTGTATTGTTAAATTACGAGTTATATTTAGCTCTTCAAAATAGTAATTTCCAGTTCCTAAATATATAATATTATCCTGAGTAGAGTCATCATTTATGAAATCTTGCACATCTTTTGAGTTATCTATTGGATTGAATTCTATAGCACTAACAGTACCTAAACATGAAAAAATCATGAAAAATAAAATTACTAAAATAATTCTTTTTTGGTTTACTACGATTCTCATAGAATATCACCAAACGAAAAAAAAATGAAAAAAAAGAGTGAATTTTTCATCAGTATAATACTTTTGTCTGATTGAATAATCACTCTTTTTATATTTTTTTGCATTTTTTTGATAGTTTCCTATTTTTATGTTTGTGGTCCTGTTTCAATTTTAATAGGAATTGTTGCTAAATTATCTTGATTATCTTGTTCTAATATCGTTTCCAAATTAGATGCATTGTTGACATTATACAAAAGAATACCAATATGTGCATCAAATATTGAATTGTTTATCACTACGACATTTGTTAAAGTAGTAGGTGTCCCATTGTGAAATATATTGTTTTCTTCTAAACGTATTGCAACACTAGTATTGCTTGTACTATCGAATTCATTTCCTTTTATTAATACATTTGATGCAGATCTTGCAAGATTGATACCATTCATCTTGAAATCAAGGAAAAAGTTATAAAGTATATCTACATGGCTGACTCCACCACCAAAGAAGATGCATTCTGCACCAATATCGACGAATTCATTATATTGGATTAAAACATCAACTGTGCTGGTAGTGTTATCTCCCATAAATCCAGCAGCTAAGGATATACCATTACGTGTGAAACTGCTGATTTCATTATCATCAATAGTAATATCAGATGAATTTACAACACCGATTCCGTCACGACCGGCATTGTTTCCATCTAAATCATTACCCTCTATGGTTGCACCTTGAACACTTGTAAGTCTAATAGCAGTACTATCTAAACCGAAAGAATTTATAATGTTTCCTACTACTTTTGCATTTTCAACATTAGTAAAGATAATTAAAGTACCATTTGCACCGCTACCATTTAATATAAAATTACTTATTGTAACATTATTAGCTGTTACATTGAAAATAGGATCAGCGTTGTTTCGTCCATTTAATGTAGCATCATTAACTCCGTTTATTGTTAAACTTTTGTTAATGTTTAAGCTAATATTATTAAATGTACCATTTAAATTGATAACGTCTCCATCCTTACAATCAGTATCAGCTATATGCTGGATAAGTGCAGAGCTTGCACCTGGAGCAAAGTTATATGTAGTTGCTGATGCAGCACTTACCATTGCTAAGACTAATATTGAAAGAGTTAGTCCCAACAATATAAATTTTTTTGTTTTATTGATCATTAGATCACCTTTTAGTTATTGACACTGTAAAATCAAGGTGTTGAACATCTTGAAAAATTCATCAATTCTATACTGAGATAAAATTGGGGATTTTCAATAATTTCAAAGTAAAACCCTGAATTTTACACTGCCTATTTATTATATAATATGTTTTACCATGTTTTTTTATTTAAAAACTGAAGGTTATGGTAAAATAAAAATTAAAAGTTATTTTTATAATTTGAATAGCTATAAAAATCCTTCAGTTGAGGAAATAAATAGAAAAATAGAAATTATTTTGATAAATCTGGATATTGTCAAAGAGAGTTGTTGGATTTAATAATTAAACTTTAAATATTAGTACCCACATAATAATTATGGGGTTGAGAGTAAGTTATTAGCTTTGCAGGCGATATTTTTTATTTTCAACCCCTTTTTTTTTATGTATTTTTATTATTTTTTGATATATGTTGTTAAAGGAGTTATTAAAAAATATTATTCTTTTTTTCGATGTTTTATTTGTTATAGTTACTATATCGAAGTTATTGGAAATTCTATTTATTCTATATATTTCCTGATAATTAAGTATATTCATTTCGATATATATACTTATTGTTTTTGAAATCATGCTTAAATATTATAGGAAATTTATTTAATTGAATTTTGAATACTATTTTATATTCCTATGTCATCTATTAAAAATCTTTAAAATAAAAAAAATTGGAGGATGTGAGAGGTTAAAAGTATTACAATGATTTTTAAATAGAATTAATGAAAAATAAGTTATAATAAAGAAGTTATTCTAAAAAATCATTGAAAATAAATTAATAATAAATCTAGTTTTAAATGTTTTAATTAGAAAAATAAAAACCTGAAAATTTGAAAAACATTAGGAAAAAATAGCTAATGAACCAGTGCCAAAAAGAAAAGAAAAAATAGCTAATGAACTAATAAAAAGAAGAAATGAAGGAAGAATTAAAAAAACACCAACTTAAACTTAATGAATTTACCATTAAACTTTTAATAAAATTTCTATTTACTGTAATTAAAATTCATGGTCTTTGATAAGCTTTTAAAAATTTTTAATTTTTTAATTTAGAAAATTGCAAATTTTCTTACCTTAAAATACTTAAATCCTTTGAGTTTAATATTCGTGTATCAAAAAGGATAAATATTAATTCCAGAAATTATATGTAATGTTTCATGTCCCCCCAAAAAAAAATCCACGAATATTGATTTTTAAATAGGAGTATAATTAGCTTTTCTATGGGACATGGACCATTTTAATTTTATTATCGATTATTATAAACTTGAATTTTAAAATAAAAATCTGTATTTTCTTTAAACATGTTTATTAAGACTTTAACATCCTTTAATTTTTTTAAGTTTAAAAATCTCATAAATAAATGCTGAGAGAGGACACAAAATTTAAAAAAAATAGGATGAAGATTAAAAAGTATTTAATCATTAAAAATATGAGAATTATTAAGATTAATCCATTAATAATTAGTATATTACCAAATTATTAAAGGACAGACAGGAAAAAGCTCAATGCAAAAAACTAAAAAATCGAATTGCTTGAATTAAGGTATTGTCTTATTAATAATGATTTGTATCCTCTTTCATAAAGAAAAAAATGAAAAAAATAAGGTATGGAGTGTACTATAATTCACATTTTAAAATAATTAATTCATATAAAAACTATTTAAAAATATTTCTTAATAATTATAGTCATGAAAATAAAGTTTTTAAGTAATGATAATTTTTAAAATTATTATATTAATTTATTTATTGATTTAAAGAATTAAAA
>WRMT01000127.1 GCA_009777005.1 Methanobrevibacter sp.
TAGTCGCACACCAAATTTTTGGCACAAGAATTATCAATTTATATATAAATAACGAGAAAATTTAGTGCCAAAAATTAAGTTTCGTACTATATATAAACTAAAATTAAAATGTTTAAAATTAAAAATTATTATTTTAATTTTTAAATAGGGAATAGTTAATATAATAGTGTTAAATAAGTGGTTTTGGGCTTTTTGGGTCTTTTTTCTGTGTTAAACCACCAATCTTTTCTATTCTTTTTTCTAAAAATTCTCTTCCTTTTTCTGTAGCTGCATAAATTGGTATTGATCCTCCTGCTTTCATAGTAGCTATTTCATCGCCTATTTCACGAATAGGCTTTGAAGCACATGCAGTTATAATATCACTGTAATCAAAAAAATATTTTGCTTCTTCTTCATCAGATCCTGTTGTATGGACAGCGAAAATATAAATAGCTATGTCTTTGTTATTTTTTTCAATTTCACGAATTAATTTTAATTTTTCGCTGCCAGATATTGTTACAGCAATATTTTTATATCCTTGTTCAATAGCTAATTCAATTCCTTTTATTTGATCAATAGCTGCTGTTTCTGGATTTAAAATATTTTTTATTCCAATTTTTTCGATTACTTCTGGTATTGGGCTTGTTTTAACTAAACCTGATACTCGACCTCCAGCTCCTTGAGCCATTTTACTTTCACTTACGATAATGGTTCCACAGCCTTCACAAACCATAATCACACAATCAATTATATTTTCATCTAATAAGGTCGAAAGAATTTCAGAAACTCCAAATGATAAGAAATCATCCATGAATACTTGTCTTGAAGGTGAACACATTCCAAAATCTTCTATTCTAAATTCCATATTTTCTTTTATTGATTTTTTATCAATTTTTTCTATTCCTCTATATTTATGGAAGAGAGGACAGTATTCAATATTAGATTCTCCAACTTCTAGGACTTTCCCCTCCTTAATAATTATTTTAGCTTTTCCCATAGCTTCTATAATGTGTTCATCCATTAAATCACCATTAAAACATTACTTTCATTATAAATTTAAAAAATGATTAAATTTAGCTTAAATAATTAAATATTATAAGTAGATATTTACAAAACAGCAGAGTATTCTCTATAGAGGTCTTCAAAGATCCAATCCATTGAAAGATATCTTTCACCAGTATCAGGTAAAATAACCACTATATTTTTTCCTTTGTTCTCTTTTCTTTTAGCTACTTCTATCCCAGCGAATGTAGCTGCACCAGAAGAAACACCTACAAGAATCCCCTCTTTTTTAGCTAATTTCAACATAGTATTTCCAGCATCTTTATCTTTAACTTGAATTATTTCATCAATTAAGTTGTCTTCATAAATATCTGGGACAAATCCTGCTCCAATACCTTGAATTTTATGAAATCCTGGATTTCCTCCAGATAAAACTGGTGAAGCTATTGGTTCAACAGCTATAGCTTTAAGATCAGGATTTTTATCTTTTTCTTTTAATTTTTTAGCTAATCCTGTAACAGTTCCTCCTGTACCAACACCAGACACTATAATATCCACATTTCCATTAGTATCTTTCCAAATTTCTTCAGCAGTTGTACTATAATGAGTTTCAACATTTTCTGGATTGGAAAACTGACGAACTGAAAAACTATTCTCTATTTCTTTTAACAGTTCATCTGCTTTAGCTATTGCTCCATTCATTCCTTCACTTCCAGGAGTTAATACAATTTCCGCCCCAAAAATAGCTAATAGCTTTCTTCTTTCCATGGACATGGTATCAGGCATAGTTAAAATAAGTCTATATCCTTTACTTGCAGCTACAAAAGCAAGACCAATTCCAGTATTTCCACTAGTTGGTTCAATCAAAACCGTGTCTTTATTAATTAAACCGTTTATTTCAGCATTGTTAACCATGCTTACAGATATTCTGTCTTTTACACTGCTAAGAGGATTGAAAGATTCTAATTTAGCTATTAAAGTTCCGTTTAAATTTTTTTCTATTTTGTTCAATTTTAAAAGAGGAGTGTTTCCTACTAATTCTAATATGCTATTTGCAATTTTTCCATTTGACATTTTTTCATCCTTAATTGATGTTTTTTTGTGAGTACAAATTTTATATTCTTTTAAACGACGTTCAAGTTAAGTCTTTGATTAAACAATAAGGAAAATTCAAATAGTAATTAATAGCTAATAATCAACTTATAAAAAATATTTTAAAGTAAAATCCCATGATTTTTTTAATTATTCATCAAATTTTCAAGAAATTCTTATTTTTAAAAAAATCATTAAATCCTATCTTTGGAAGATATTATTGTTTTTTAAATTTATTTTTATAATAATTTTATTTTTTAAATAAAGTTATTGAAAGATTAAATCTTATTATAATTATCTAAACTTAAAAATAAAAAGATAAAATCTTATAAAAACTATCAAAACTTAAAAATAAAAAGATAAAATCTTATAAAAACTATCAAAACTTAAAAATAAAAAGATAAAATCTTATAAAAACTATCTAAATGTGAAATAAGAGAAGATATCTTATTAAATTTAAATTAATAAATTTTTATCATCTTTTTTATAAAAATAAATAAAATATTATTTTTTATTATTAAAAAAATCTAATTTAATTTACTTTAGAAATTTTAAAAGATTTATTTTTTAAAATCTGATATCGAAATTTTTATTTTTTATTTAATTATTTTTTCTTATTTGAAAAAAATCAAGTAATTTACTAAGAATTAAAAAATTAAATTTAGAAAAAAACTCAAAATATCCTCATATATTCTTCAATTTTCCATGAAATCTAAGACTTTTATATTATTATATATTTAATAATTTATTATATATTTAATAATCCATTATATTAAATGTTAACAGCTTTATTTAATGCTTGATCAATATCAGCTATGATATCTTCAACATTTTCAATACCGACTGACAATCTAATGAAATCAGGAGTCACTCCTGTAGCTATTTGCTCTTCAGTATTTAATTGAGAATGGGTAGTGGATGCAGGATGTATAACTAATGATTTAGAGTCTCCAATATTAACTAATTGAGAAAATATTTCAACATTATTAATAAACTTTTTACCTTCTTCTAGTCCTCCTTTTATACCAAAACCTAACAGAGCACCATATCCTCCTTTAAGATATTTTTTCGCAAGTTTGTGAGAAGAATCAGTTTCAAGACCAGGATAACTTACCCATGAAACATGTTCATGATCTTCCAAGAATTTAGCTACTTCAAGAGCATTTTCACTATGTTGTTTCATTCTTAGAGATAAAGTTTCAGTACCTTGTAACAATAAAAATGCATTAAATGGGCTTAAACTTGGTCCAACATCTCTAAGGAAATTTGCTCTTGCTCTAATAATATAAGCCAAGTTTCCAAAGGTTTCAGTATATACTAATCCATTGTAAGCAGGATCGGGAGTAGTAAATTCTGGAAATTTTCCGTTTGCCCAATCAAAATCACCACCAACAACAATTACTCCACCAAGACTGTTACCATGACCCCCAAGGAATTTAGTAGCTGAATCAACCACAATATCTGCACCATGTTCAATGGGTCTTACAAGCCCTACAGCAGAAGTATTATCAACTATCAAGGGAATATCATGATCATGGGCTAATTTAGATAATTTTTTAAAATCAGGAACATCTAACTTAGGATTTCCCAAAGATTCAGCATATAAAGCTTTAGTTTTTGTATCAATTCCATTTTCATATGCATTAATATCTTGAGAATCAACGAATTTCACACTTCTTCCAAAGTTAGGAAATGTATTGTTAAATAAGGAGTATGTACCTCCATATAAATTGTTTCCAGATACAATATTTTCCCCTACACTTGATAAATTTAGTATAGCTGTTGTTATAGCTGCAGCTCCAGATGCAAAGACCAATCCTGCAATACCTCCTTCAATAGCCGCAACTCTTTGTTCAAGTACATCATTTGTGGGATTTGTCAATCTAGTGTAAATTTGTCCAAATTCACGAAGAGCAAATAAATTTGCTGCATGTTCTGTATCTTTAAAGACATAAGAAGTTGTTTGATATATTGGAACTGCTCTTGCACCTGTTGTTGGGTCTGGTTCTTCTTGACCAGCGTGTAATTCTAAGGTCCTATTTCCATATTGTTTTTCATTGTCATTATCACTATTCGTCATTTATACACCTATAAACTATTTTTTTAACTTAAAATTAATAATTAAGCCAATAATTTTATACACAATAATTTTATAACTATTGATATATAATAACTATTGTTATATTTTATTGCATATAAATGTTTTGATATTAATGTCAAAAATTAACTTGTTGAATCTTTCAAATTTTAACAGCACTAGGTTTTAGAAAGTTTAAAATACCAGAGATTTTTTTTACATTAAAAATAATAAATTTTTATAGTTTAGATTAACAAAGTTATAATAAAGGAAGATTAAAGATTTAACAAAGTTTAGAAAAACAAAGTTTTTAAAAATTAAAAAATCGGATATTCTAAAAATTTTAAAAAATCAGAGGGTTTAAAATAACAAAAAACGAAGATTTTAAAAGTTTGAAAATTTTTTTATAAAATTTTTTAAATATTGATTTAAAAAAAAAAAAAGAAAAAATATTTGTAATAAATATAAATAAAATAATATGTGTAATACCAAATTATGGAAGTGAAAAATTGAACCCACCATGTGAAATAGTTGTATGGTATGTAATTCCAGGAATTCGATCAGTTTTAGCTAAAAAACTTTTTGGTTTCGGAATGAAACAAAAAGAGATTTCCGCTATTTTAGATATAACTCAACCTGCTGTTTCTCAGTATATTAGTGATAAACGAGGAAATGAAGTAGGATTTAATGATGAAATTTTAGCTATGATTGATAATTTAGCTCATGATTTAAAAAATGGAAAATTGGAAAAAACAGATATCATAACACGAATATGTGAAATATGTAGAAAAACTAAAGCAGAAGATATTTTATGTATGTTACACAAAGCAAAAAATAAGGTGCCAGAAGGATGTAAAGCATGTTTAGGTGGTGAAACCAGTTCTTGTGATGAACGTTCTCATAAAAAAGGTATTATTGCAGAAAGTTGTAAAGTTTGCTCAGATCCTTCAGAATACATAATGTTTTATGATATATAAATAATCATTAATTATTTTTATCAAACTTTGATGACTTGCAAATTTATAGGTCATTATCTAATATTTTTCCTAAAAAATATTTGAAGGGGACTTTAAGTCATGTTTCGATACCCTTAAACACGATTTTATACTTAAAAGTATAAAAAGGTTTCCACTATATAATTTAGTTGAAAAATTCTTAAAAGCAGGATATATGGATAACAATGTACTTCATGAAAGTAATGAAGGAACTCCGCAAGGAAGTATTCTCTCACCATTGTTAGCTAATATTGCTCTTAATGGTATGGAAAAAACTTTAAAAATAAGTTATCATGAAAGAACAAAGAAAAACTATGTATTTTATGAAACTAAAGGTAATTATCGGATGGTTAGATATGCTGATGACTTTGTGATCTTTGCTAAAACAAAAGATGACGTCGAAGCAATATACGATATTCTAAACCCTTATCTCGAAGAGAGAGGATTGGAACTAGCCGAAGAAAAAACTCATATTACTCATATTTGTGATGGTTTTGATTTTTTAGGATTTAATTTTAGAAGATACCCAACTTTTTATGGTTTCATACATCTGTGTAAACCATCAAAAGATAGTATCAAACAATTTAAATCTAAAGTTGCTGAAATATGCAGACACCATCATGGACATAGCGTTGACGAGTTGATTTATCGTTTAAATTTATTAATTCATGGAACTGCAAACTATTGGAAACCATCTTCAGCAAAAGCAGTATTTTCAGCTATGGATAGTCACATATGGAGAAAAATATATAAATTTGTTAGAAGAATGCATCCCAATAAATCATGGACCGAGATAAAAGAAAAATACTTTCCTTTTTACTATGATGGCAGACATTATGGTAACTGGATTCTTACAGGACACAAAGAATGGAATAACTTAATTAAAATGGTATGGACCCCTATAAAAAGACATATCATGATACAATTCAATAACAGCCCATATGATAAATCTAAAACCGAATACTTTAAAAAACGAGAAATTTCTACTTGTTTCGGGTAAAATATGCTTGAGCCACTTGTCATGAAAGTGACACGAACGGTTCTTAGGAGAGTTCAAGAGGGAAACCTCTTGTTCTTATCCGACACATAATTATAATTATTCTTTAAAAATATTTTTTAAACTTTATTTTTCTATTCTCTTTTTAAAATCAATTAAAGAAGTAATTAGCTAATGCTATCAAAAAACAACTAGCTACTGAATTTTTCAAAAATATTACAAAAAACAAAAATTAATAAACCACTATTCAGAAAAAATGAAAAAATCAAGGACTCAGAAATATTTTAACATAAAACTGTATTAAATGGGAGTCCTCTTTCTTTAGTTACATGTATTCCATAAGTAGTTCTGCTTTTAATAAATAATCAATCATCTCCTATTTTTTTCATTTAATGATTTACTTTTTATTAATTTTTATCATATTCTATATTAAAATAATTTGGTATAGGACTATAAGTTTATTAGGATTAATGTAAATCTTTTTCAGCTATATAAAGCTCTTTTAAAGCTTTATCAACAATGTATTTATCATATTCTATATTAAAATAATTTGGTATAGGACTATGAGTTTATTAGGATTAATGTAAATCTTTTTCAGCTATATAAAGCTCTTTTAAAGCTTTATCAATCGTGTAAGATGTCACATAAGGTTTTATCTTCTTATCAATTAGCACGTTTATAGCTCCAGGACCTACATTTGAAACTAATAGAACTTTAACATCCTGAATTAAGTTCACAGCATTATTCATTATATCTGCAGCATGGTCTCCCTTACTACATGGAGGAATATTCTCTCTAGCTTCAATAAATTCATATGTTCCATCATCGTTTATTACATATATTAAAAATTCTTTTGCTTTTCCAAAATGTTCATTTACTTTTTCTTTATCTGTACTTACTACAGCTACTTTGAAAGTCATATTTTCCTCCATTTTATATTTACACGGCATTGTCTAAAATTCTGCTAATAGATAAATTTTCAATAAATATGAAAAATTTAATAATATAAAAAGAATCCTTAATTACATTCTATTTTTAAAATAAAGTGAAATAGTTATTTTTGAAGTATTATGAAAACATTATTATCCATACTAAATTTTTTCATCAGTATAATTCTGGACAGTGCCTATATAAATTAAAGTTGTCAAAATTAGCTAATTAAATCCAGTTAATTTATAATTAATTTGGTTCTGATTCCTAAAATAATTAAATTTTAAATTCAAATTTTATATTTATAGTAATCGACAAAATTTTTGAAAATGTCAATCTTGATTAATTTATCAAATTTTATTTAATTAAATATGATTTAAAGGGTTTTTAACAAGTTTAAAATCATCATCATTTTTAAATCAAATGTCGAGCAATATATACACTTGAAAAAAAATATTTTAAGGAATTAATTAAATATAATTTTATTATTAAAATTAAAACGTTTATTTTATTATTATCCTTTTAAAGTGAATTTTTTTAATAAAGAAAAAATAAATATTAATTAATTTATTAATGAAATAATGGATATAATAATTTAAAATTTCATTAGTTAAAATCTTTATTTTAAGACAATATTTAAATACTACTATGATTAAATTTTGAATAAATTATTAATTCTATTTCGAGTATTTAATTCTTTTAAGTAAACTATGATTATAAAATCCCTTGAAAAAATTTGATAATATATATTAATCTAAAATATCCATTAACAATGATTTTATATAAAAACCACAACTAATTATTTATATTATCCTGTTTTTATCTATATTCTTCCCAACTTTTTATCAAATTTTTGATAGTAGCATTGTTAGGATTGTTTTGAAGTAGTTCCTTTAATTCATCAGAATGATCCATTAAACAATCTTGCATTCCACATACAGGACAATTTTCTCCTCCTTCTTGCGATAAAAAATAAACTCCCGAGATTATTACAGCTATTATTCCAATAATCAATCCTATTGTTATATAAATTTTTTTATTCATGAAAAAACCTCATTTATAAATTTATTTCTACTCAATTTTAACCTATCAGTTTTTTTCTAAGTCAATGAGGCTGTCCCATGATTAAATTTAACGGAATTTTAAATTTTTTCAATTTACAATTAAATGGTTATAAATTGATTATTAATTCTAAATATTGATATTAATTATTTATTCTTTAAATCAAAAATAATTAA
>WRMT01000128.1 GCA_009777005.1 Methanobrevibacter sp.
TTTTTATTAATAAAAAAAAAAAAAAAAAAAAGTTAAAAATTATAAGTTAAAAAATATAAATTATAAGTTATAAATTATAAGTTAGTTATATATACAATATCTATTTCCAATAAAAAAAATAATTATGATTTATTAGGAGGCATAGGAATGGGATTTAAAGATCTTGTTAAGTTTAAAGATGATAAAACCACATTTATGTTTATAGGAGGTAAAGGAGGTGTTGGTAAAACATCTATTTCAGCAGCTACTGGACTTTGGATGGCTGAACAAGGAAAAAAAACTTTGATTGTTTCAACAGATCCAGCCCATTCACTTTCAGACTCACTTGAAACATTTATTGGACATTCCCCAACACTAATTAGAGAAAACCTTTATGCAGTAGAAATTGACCCAGAAATAGCTATGGAACAAAAACAAGCAGAGCTAAATAGTCAAAAATCAGTAGCTAGTCCTGATCAAGCTATGGGATTAGATTTACTTGGTGATCAATTAGATCTTGCTTCTTCAGCTCCTGGTGCTGATGAAGCAGCTGCTTTTGAAGTATTCCTGCAAGTAATGACAACTAATGAATATGATGTTGTTGTTTTTGATACTGCTCCAACTGGACATACTTTAAGACTTTTATCATTCCCTGATCTTATGGATTCATGGGTAGGTAAGATGATAAAAGTTAAAAGTAAACTTGGAAGTCTTACAAGTGCTTTTAAAAATGTAATTCCTTTTATGGCTGATGATGATCCACAATCAACAGCTGACCTTGAAGAAACTAAAAGAAAGATTGATGAGGCAAAGAAAGTTTTATCAAATTCAGAGCAAACAACATTTAAAATGGTTGTTATTCCTGAAGAAATGTCTATTTATGAATCAGAAAGAGCTATTGAATCTCTTAATAAGTTTAACATGACTACAGATGGAATAATTGTTAATCAAATAATGCCAGATATTGATAATTGTGATTTTTGTAAGTCAAGGCATAACTTGCAGCAAAAACGTTTAGCTATGATCCATCAAAAATTCCAAGGGAAAACAATTGGTGAAATCCCTTTATTTAAAGAAGAAGTTAAAGGAATTGAAAAATTAAATGAATTAGCTAAAGTCTTATATGAAGGAAAACCTCATGATGAAATAGAAAAAGATGCTATTCTACTTTGATGTCAATTATCTCACTAAGTAATGAAACTCAATGTAAAAATTAAAAAACTAATGAAATAGAGAGGATGTTTTAATTAATTTTTAGAACTTATATGTAAAAAATGTTTTTAAATTGTATAGCTAAAATTTAAAGAACATGTAAAAAATCAAGCCTATATAAAAAAGGCATAACTAAAATAAAAACTGCATAACTAAAATAAAAAACTTACAACTAAAATAAAAACTGCATAACTAAAATAAAAAACTTACAACTAAAATAAAAACTGCATAACTAAAATAAAAAACTTACAACTAAAATAAAAACTGCATAACTAAAATAAAAAACATATAGCTAAAATAAAAACTGCATAGCTAAAATAAAAAACATATAACTAAAATAAAAAACTTATAGCTAATATAAAAGACTTAGAGCTTATGTGTAGAAAATATTTTTTAATAAAAATAGTTTTAAAAAATCACTGAATAATTTTTTTTCTAAAATATGTCAACTTTTTGCCTAAAATTTATATAATCTAAAATAGATATTAATTAAAGCAATATATAAAATAAGGAATAAAGTGAAAATTTATAAATTGTTTTAAAAAAAAAAAGAAAAATAGTTAAATTTTTCTTATTTTGTAGGTAACCTAAATAGGAGTATTAAAATGGAAAAAACAAAGTTTAAATATTTTTTTATTAGTTTAATTTTTTTGCTAATTTTAGCTACGTCTTTAACTGAAATATCAGCTGTTGATGTTAATAATGGTACGAATTCCACCGAGAATAATCTGAATTTAAGTCAAAATATCACTAATTCGGCTCAAAATACGAGTAATGGGAATTCCACCACTAAAACAGTTTCAAAACCAACTGCAGTATTGCAAAAAAATGTGATAAGTGCAGCTAAAACTGTTAACAAGTATGTATCTAAAAATAAAATATTACCTGATAGTGTTATTATTTCAGGATACAGATATTCAATGCCTGAATTTTTATATTTGATGTCTAAAATTATCAATAGTAATAAAATTAGCCCAAATTCTCAAATAAAAATCAAATATGATATAAAAAACCCTAGTAATGCAATAGGAACTGGTTCTAAAGGAAAAATTTATTCCTTTTACTATTGTAAATATGCAAGTACAATTATAAAAAATATTGATAAAAATAAAAGAGCTCCAAACTATATAACTACTGCAGGAGGCAATAAACTTCAATATCAAAGTATAGTTTACTTATTTGCAAAAGTTTTATCCTCTACTAAAAAGAGTCTACCATACTATGTTTCTGTAGATATTAGAAAATCAACACCATTTAACCTTTATATGCCAACATACAATAGATATGCTCAGTTTACAACTAAATCTTTAGGAGAAGATGAAAAAGGTAATGTTCAGTTTATTGAAATTATTGGAGATTCTTCATCAAAAGTTAAAATAGCTTACATTATTGGAATACATCCTTTAGAGAATAATGCACATCAATCATTGTATACTAATTTATTAGCTAAAGTAAAGAATTTGCAATATAAATACTATATTTACAAAATAAATGTTACACAAGGAGCTTCTGATTATGATGTTGGAAGAAGAAATGGTGAGTTACTTGCTCATAAATTTGTGCTTCCCCACATTAAAAAAAATAAATATAACTTAGTTATTGATGTTCATGCTAATCAAGGAACAAAAGGAGGAAATTACAAAAAAACAAACTTCATATTTGCTCCTTTAAACCATAGTGCTTCAAAAACTATTGCAAATAAAGTGATAAAAAAGATTCCAGGTTTATCATACTACTTCCCTGAAAGCCAAACAAGCCCTCATTATATCACTAATCCCTTAGTAAAAGAAGGAATCAAGACAATAATCTATGAAACATATGTTCATGAACCTAAAACAACTACTAACAAATACATGAAACAATTAATAGATAATGTAGATGCATTAAAGCTATGAAACATTAAAATAAAATCAATTTCTAATTTATAGTCTTGGAACTAAAGTTTGCAATAATGATTATTATAAATTATAGTTAATTTGAAAAATATGATTTAAACATTGTTTAATTCAATGTAATCACATTATAATATTTTTATTTTTAAAAATATTTATAATAATTAACTAAATCATAAAAATAGAAATTTAGATTTTAGTTTCAAATGGATATAACTTAAAAAAATTATTTCCATGAATATAAATAAAAAATTTTTTAAAGTAAATAAAGATTTAGAAAAATAAAAATTAATTTTTTTAAATTTCTTTATTTGAAAAACTTTATTTTTTCAAGTTATAAAAGGAAGTTTTCTTTATTTAAAAAAAAAGCTTATTTTTCTTTCATTTTAAAAATAAAGTAAAAAATGATAAATAAGTTATTTATAATTTTTAAATATTCTTTTTACACATTAAAAACCCAAAGTAAGCTATTTATAACCTTAAAATATTCTTTTTACACATTAAAAACAAAAAAACAATATAAATAAGCTATTTATAACCTTTTAAGGAATAACTGTTTTTTTATTAAAAAATAATCATAACACACATATAAGTGAAATCACTATTAGCTACTTCTTTTAAAGTTGAATTTACTATTTTTTCATCCTCATAGCTGAGTTTTTCACAAATAGCTACTTTTCTATTAGGATCAACTCCATTAGCTAATAAAAATTTAGCCATGTCTTTTACACTTTTAGAAGGTAAAGCTATTGTTTTTTGACCATTATCAACTATCTTTAAAATATCTTCAATATTTTCTCTTCCATGAAAGGTCATTATATTTGCATCATCCCATGAAAGTTTATTCTTTGCAGCAGCTAATTGTAAAGAGCTAATTCCTGGAATAACCTCAATATTATCCTTATTAAAACCTTTTTCATTAGCTATTTTTAGAATTGGATTTAAAACACCGGAAAATCCAGGATCTCCTGTTGATAAGACACAAACATTTTTTCCAGCTATAGCTAAATCCACAGAAAGTTCTAACTTTTCTGATAAGTCTCTTACATTTAAAACAATAGCTTCATTTATATCATCAAAAATGTCAATAGCACGTTTACTTCCAATGGTTACATCTGCTTTTTTAACAATATCAATAGCTATTTTAGTTAAGTATTCTTTTGATCCTGGACCTATTCCAACAATAAACAATTTTGTCATTTTATCTTCCATATATTGGATAAATTTCAATATAATCATTATAAGTAATTTATTTAAACATAGTAGGTATTTAATATGATTAATTTGCTAAATTTTTATTTTTTTAATTAGATTTTAACATATTCATGATGAGATTCCAGCTCATCAGTAGTATTAATGATTTTAAATCCTAAATATTTCTTTAAATCAAAAGATAATGAGATTAATTTTTTATCATCTTGATTTAATCTTTTTACAAATGCATTTACTCCTATATGAGTAACATCGGGATTTCCTGAAAAACTGGATAAATTTTCACACTCAAAAAATGCTAGAGTATCAATTGTTTTAACACTAGGAAGAAACACAGTTGTTAAATTTTTGCAATAGATAAATGTCTTGGAAGAAATAGCTTTAACATTAGGAATATTCACAGTTTTTAAACTACTGCACCCCCAAAATGCTTTCTCTCCAATCGTTTTAACATTAGGAAAAACCACATTTTCTATGCCACAATATTCAAATGCCATCTCATTGATCATTTCAACATTAGGAAAATTTACACTTTTTAAATTAATGCAAGCACTAAATGCATCATTTCCAATTGTTTTAACCTTAGGAAAAATCACACTTTCTAAACTAACACAACCCCAAAAAGTCCAGTTCATGATTGTTTTAGCCTTAGGAAAAACCATCTTTATTAAATTCTTACAATACCAAAAAGACAAGTTTCCAATTGTTTTAGCATTAGGAAAAACAACACTTTCCAGATTAAAACAACACCAAAATGCTTTCTCTCCAATTGTTTTAACTTTAGGAAAAACCACATTTTTTAAACTATCACAATACTCAAATGCTCGTTGATTGATCGATTCAGCATTTGGAAAATTTATCTCTTCTAAATTAATACAAGCACTAAATGCATCGTTTCCAACTATTTTAACTTCAGGAAAATTCACAGTTTTTAAACTAATGCAATACCAGAATACTTTATTCCCAATTGTTTTAGCATTGGGAAAAAGCACACTTTCTAAACTAACACAACCCCAAAAAACCCAGTTTCCAATTGTTTTAACATTTGGAAAAACCACATTTTTTAAATTTTTACAACCCCAAAAGGTTTTACTATCTAATGTCTTTATTTTAGGAAAAATTACAGTTGTTAAGCTAGTGCAATTTTTAAATGATTCCTGTTCAATTTTTTTTACAGTATTGGATTTGATTTTAGAAATATTAGAATTTTCTTTGAAAGCTCCATTAGCAATTACTCTAATATCAAGTTCATCGGGTATTACAACTTCTTTATCCTTACCATTATATTTAACAAGTATTTTACCCTCATCATCTGCATCTTTTAACATGTAAACATGTTTTGAATTATTACTTGCTAAAACATCTCTCAATCAAATCATCCAAAATAAATTGTTATTGTTATATTTCCTTTTTTTATACTTAAATTTTAATTAAAGTTTTTAAGATTGTGTATATTTTCATTGTGAAAATTAATTTTTGTGATAAATTTATCTATTACTATATTATATTGCTTAATGTATATAACAAATAAAATTTTAAGAATAATGTTAAAAATTTTTTAAATTAAATTTAAAATGATTTTACAGATTATTATTAAAAAATATTCTTTATAAACATGGTGAAAATGAGGTAATATACTATATGTTTAATAAAATAGGTCAAATAATTTTTAAAGCTTGTAATATGGTGAAAAAATAATTAAAAGGATTTATTAAAAAATTTAAAGAAAAAAAATGAAATAATATGTAAAATAATCTGGAAATTTAAAATAGCTACAAATAAAAAATTATTAAAAAATTATATCTCTATTTAAACCAGCAACAACTAAAGTCTTAGGCTTTCTCCAAATATAATTGAAATTTCATTATAATTACTTTTCCATGAGAATTTTATTTAAAATTTAAATTTTCATGAAAAAAATTTACAATTCACTATCCATATATAATTTATTAAAATATCTTAATTTTTAAAATCATTCATTGATTAGTTTAATTTTAAATATAAATAATTATTAATTGTTTTTTAAAATAATAAGATTCTACATTAGAGAAAATAAACTTAATAAAGTTAAAAAATAGGTTTATAATTTCAAGTAGTATTAAGAATGTATTCTATTCTTTCCCAAACTTTATCCTTGTTTTGTTCTCCATTAACCTTTTTCCAGTTTTTAGTAACTAAGAAAGCTTTTTTTCTACATTCTCCCAATGATTTTTCATTTTCAAAAGCGTGTAAATTTGTAAATTCGTAGTTATTTCTCTTTAATATTCGTTTCATAGCTTCTTTTGGACTAATATCTAAAAAAAACATGTAATTTGAAGTTGGAAAAATAAAATCTAAAAATATATAGCTCAATTTAACTAATGGTTTTGGTATATACATTACCCCTAAAAGATACCTACTAAATATTAAAATATCTGATTTAGGATAATATAGAATTAATGATCTAACAATATCTAAAACATAAAATATTCCAGCTATTAATTTTCTTAATTTTCCTTTTTTACTAAGAGCATTGTGACATATTTTTCCAAAATTATTATCGGATTCTGGGTGAGATCTTAAACTAATTACATTATCTGTTTGAAAGCTATTGTTCTCATCCATGTATTTTTCATATATAAACTGAACTTGAGTATCCTTACCTGATCCATCAATTCCATCAATAACAATAAATTTCATATTATCACATTTTCTTTAAAAGCTCAAATCAAATAGCCATGAAAAATGAGGCATGATTAATTAATTTTATACTTTCCAATAGCCTTCCTAGTTCTACTAGCCATAATTGAATGTTTTATAAAAAATTTAAGATTGTGAAAATAGCTAAGCATTAACTTCTTACAATGAGGACTGGAAACACCCTTAAAAGATAAATATTTTCTTACTAATAATATTGTTTTTTAATATGATTTAAATGTTTCTTAAATATTTTTTTATAACCTTCTGATTCTGCTACACGACCTGCCTCTTGAACTAACCTTATACCACTTCTTAAATCACCATTATGATAGGTTAAACGTGCTGCATGTTGTATAACACTGTCACTAATCACATTATCATGAAAACCTAGTTTGCAACGATCTTTAAGTATATAATATATGTCTTCGGCAGAATAATCATTGAAATAAATTTCATGAGGTTGTAGAGAAGATTCCACTGGAGGACTTAAAATCAATTGTCTTCTACGATTAGTAATAGTTATAACACAAATTCTAGCCTGTTTTCTATTTTCATAGGCACGTATTAAGGAATATAAAGTTTTATTCAAGTCTCTACTTCTTATATTATCATAATCATCTAATCCTACAAATAGTATCTTATTATTTTTAACTAAGTAGTTGATTAATGAATCATAAATATCAAATGTATTTAATCCATTGTTTTTATCTGGTTTTCCTATTAATTCTTCATGGATTCTGGAATAGATTCTATGTTCACTACGATTCATATTACAATTTATCAATACTGTTTCTATTTTTTCACCATGCTTTTCTTTCATTAATTCAAAATATTTTATAACTGTTGTTGTTTTGCCAGTAGCTGGATTACCCGTGAATTCCATATTAGGTGGTGTGAAGTCTTCTATAGGTTTATGTGATAAACAGGCTAATTGTTTCATTTGATTATCACGATATCTTAACACTTCAGGAGTGTAAGTATATTCAAATATTTCTTTGTTTTGAAATATTGTCCCTTCTTCATCGATGATATCGAAAAAATCTTCTAATGGCATGGAAAAAACCTCTTATTTTTAAAAAAAATTAGTATTTATAATGTGTTTTTATTCCCATTTTAAAGAAGTCAAAGAGCATTTGAAAAGAAATTATAATAAATATCAAGTTAAAAATAATAAAAAGTGTGAAATTAAAAAAAAATATAATAAATATCAACTAAAAAAAACGTGAAATTAAAAAAAAGTATAGTTCTAGAATAAAGTTTGAATAAATTATTTATAAAAAATTAATTAATTTATCACAAAAATCAATTTTATTTATTAATTTTTAAAAT
>WRMT01000129.1 GCA_009777005.1 Methanobrevibacter sp.
AGAGTTTTTAATTTTAAGATTTAATATAGTTATATGTTGTGATATTTGATTATAAATAGAAATATATTGTATATTATAATTAAATATAAATATGATACAGTTAAAATTATTAGGTACTAAACTAGATATAAGATTAAATAAATGGAAAAAAAATTATTAATATAATTATTCTATTATTTTTACTTAAGTAAAGTCTATTAAATAAAACCCTTATAACCTAACATTCATTTAGATATTATTAATGGGTATTATTGAATATTTTTAACATAATTTTATGTATTTTACGATGATTTGAGTCTTTAACAATAGTATATTACTTGTAGGTGGTCTTTTGGTGTTTATTAAAAAAACAAAAAGTTTATGTCCAGAATGTTTTAAACCTGTAGAAGCTGAAGTTTATGATGAAGGGGGAAAAGTTTGGATAAAAAAAGATTGTCCAGAACATGGACACTTTAATAATACATATTGGAGTGATTCAGAATTATATAAACGAGTTGGAGGATTTAACCCTTCAATAAAATCAGTGGATAATCCACAAGTTAACAAGGATGTGGGATGTCCTAATAATTGTGGAATCTGTAATGATCATGAAACAAGTACAGTTTTAGGATTAATTGATGTTACAAATAGATGTAATCTAAAATGCCCAGTTTGTTTTGCAAATGCAGCTATTTCTAAAAAATTGTATGAACCAAGCTATGAAGAAATAAAACAAATGCTTAAGAATTTAAGAGATTTAAAACCAATTGCAACTCCAGCTATCCAGTATGCTGGAGGAGAACCAACGGTTCGCAAAGATATAGTTGATTTAATAAAATTAGCTAAAGAAGAAGGTTTTTCACACACACAAATAGCTACTAATGGATTAAGATTAGCTAGAAAAGAAGATTTAGCTTATGAATTAGCCGATGCTGGACTTAACACTGTTTATTTACAATTTGATGGGGTCAGTGAAGAACCTTATGTTTATAATCGTGGAAAGAATTTACTTCCTCAAAAAATTGAAGCTATTGAAAATTGTAGAAAAGCAAATTTAGGTGTTGTTTTAGTTCCAACAATTGTTAAAGGAGTTAATGACCAACAGATTGGAGATATTATACGTTTTGCAATTAAAAATATTGATATCATACATGGAGTTAATTTCCAACCAGTGTCTTTTGCTGGTAGAACACCTGCAGATCAGGTAGAAGAGCAGAGAATAACAATTCCCGACTTTATTAATTTAGTTGGGAAGCAAACTGATGGACAGATTCGTTTGGATGATTTTTACCC
This sequence comes from Methanobrevibacter sp., assembly GCA_009777005.1. Taxonomy (GTDB): domain Archaea; phylum Methanobacteriota; class Methanobacteria; order Methanobacteriales; family Methanobacteriaceae; genus Methanorudis. The sequence goes on from WRMT01000129.1 coordinate 1,273, forward strand.
TCCATCAGCTGTTGAACCTATTTCTCACTTTATTGGAGCTTTAGATGGGGAAGAACCTTCAGCTATACTTAATTGCCATCAACATTGTGGAATAGCTACTTATATCTTCATTGATAATGAGAAGATTATTCCTGTAACTGAATTTATTGATGTAGATAGGTTTTTGGAATTTTTGAATAAAGGTGCTCAAAAAATTGATGGTGGTGGCTTTGGAATTAGAAAAAGAGTACTTTTTAGTGCTACAAAAGAACTTCCTAAAATTATAGATAGAGACAAAACTCCAGAATCTTTAGAAATTAGTAAAATGCTTTTAAAAGTGTTTAAAAATAGGTCTTATGATTCTTTACGTGATTTTCACAAAAGTTCACTACTTATTTCCTGTATGCACTTTATGGATCCATTTAATTTCGATGAAGATAGAGTTAAAAAATGTGTTATTCATTATGCAGTTCCAGATGGACGTATAATTCCATTCTGTACTATGAATTCAATTTATAGGCAGGAAATTGAAGAGGAATTTTCAGTTCCATTTAAGTCTGAAAATATTAAAAAAAAGATTTAAAATTTTAAATGTTAAAGAAATAAATATTTTTTTATAATTTTTTTTATAATTATTATTTTAATTTTTTTAAGGAATTTTATATTTTTTTATAATTTTTTTTATAAATTATTATTTTAATTTTTTTAAGGAATTTTATATTTTTTTAAAATATTCTTATATTTATTTAAAGTATTTTTATATTTATTTAAAATATTCACATATAGCTGATTAATTAGAAATTTACAAACACTTTCAAAAATGATTAAAATGATTATCAAAACTCCTTCAAGACTTCACATGACTTTAATTGATCTCAATGGCTCGTATGGTAGGGCTGATGGAGGAATTGGTCTTACTATTGCTAAACCTAATTTATGCTTAAAAGGAGAGGAAGCTGAAAAAGGAATAGCTATTGAATTTAATGAAAATATAGCTAATGAAGATATAAAAAAAGAATCTATTAAAAAAATATCTGATTCTGCTCAAAAAGTTTGTTCTTATTTTGATTTAGATACTGGGTTTCATTTTGAGGTAGAAGAAGCTTATCTTCCACATTCTGGTCTAGGTTCTGGAACTCAAATTTCATTAGCTACTGCTAAGTTAATATGTGAACATATTGGCAAAAATCTTAATGGTGTTGAACTAGCTAATATTGTTGGAAGAGGTGGAACTTCTGGAGTAGGGATATTTTCCTTTGATCATGGAGGATTCCTAGTTGATGGTGGTCATAATCTAAAAGAAAAAGGAACGTTTCTCCCCTCTGCTGCATCACCAGCTAAACCACCAAAGCTAATTGGAAGATATGATTTTCCTGAAGATTGGGGAATTGTTGTAGCTATTCCTCAAGCAGACCATTCTGTAACTGGAGAAAAAGAAATTGATTTGTTTCAAAACTATTGTCCTGTTCCTGTAAGAGATGTTGAACAATTATCTCACCTTATTCTCATGAATTTATTGCCTTTTTTATTAGAAAAGGATATTAACTCTTTTGGATCTGTTATAAACAGGATTCAAAATTTAGGATTTAAGAAAGTAGAAGTTTCTTTACAACCAAAAAAAGTTAAATCTTTAATGGAAAATATGGTGGAATGGGGAGCTTATGGAGTTGGAATGAGTTCTTTTGGTCCAACCGTCTATGGGATTATTGATAAAAAAAATCAAAATGTATTTAAAGCTACTAAAGAATTCGTTGGTGATGATGGAATTGTTTTAATGACAAATGCTCAAAACCATGGTTATGAACTTAAGAAATAATAAATAGTTCAATATTCCTTGTTTGTTCCATGTTTTATTGGTAGTTGTTTTGTTTGTTTTATGTTTATTGGTGGTTATTAGTTTGTGTTTTGTTTGTTTTATGTTTATTGGTGGTTATTAGTTTGTGTTTTGTTTGTTTTATGTTTATTGGTGGTTATTAGTTAGTGTTTTGTTTGTTTTATGTTTATTGATAGTTGATTAGTAGCTAATTTATTTTTTAATTTTGTTTGGAGAGTAATTTATGGAAAAAATAAAAGGAAAAGTTTGGAAATTTGGAGATAATATTGATACAGATGTTATTATTCCAGGAAGGTATTTAAGAACTTTTGATCCTAAAGATTTAGCTAATCATGTCATGGAAGGTGAAAGGAAAGACTTTGCTTCAAAAGTTAAAAAAGGAGATATTATTTTAGCAGACTTTAACTTTGGTTGTGGATCATCAAGAGAACAAGCTCCATTAGCTATTAAAACTGCAGGAATTGATGTTATAATAGCTAAGTCATTTGCACGGATATTTTATAGGAATGCAATAAATATAGGACTTCCTGTTGTAATAGCTGATATTGAAGCTAAAGAAGGAGATATTTTAGATGTTGATTTAAAAAACGGAACAATAGCTAATGAGGTTTCTGGAAAATCATTTAAAATAGAACCATTTAAAGACTTTATGTTAAATATCCTTCAAGATGAAGGATTAGTAAATCACTACTTAAAAGAAAAATAAAGAAAATATCCATAAGTCAGTTTATTAATATTTAAAGTAGGATTAATCTTCATATAAGCTATTTAAATAAGGAATAATGGATATTATTTAATAATCAGTTTATACTGGTATATTTTATTTAATTTTAATTTAAACTATATTATATTATTTAAAATATAAATTATATTTTTAATCAATGTTATTTTTCAAAATAAAGAAAAACTTTTCTTTTTTACTTTAAAAAATTAAAAAATTTTTAAAAAAAAAGAAGGTCAAAGATTTTCTATATGCTATAAATTAATGTTAATATTTATAATCTATTTAAAGTTGTTAAGGGAAAAAATTTTTTAATTTTTCTTTAATTTTAAAATTATAGGATACTTCTGAAATGATAATTTAAACAACATCTATTTCAAAATCAAGGACATATCCTTTTTTTAAATCTTTTATTAAATCTGGATTTAAATCACAAGAAGCTTTGTCTGAATTTATCATTAATGTTCTTGAACATATGTAATTACTTTTTCTACAGACTATATCGGTTGGATGTTTTAATGTTAAGTCAGGATGACCATAACCTTTGATTTCATCAAAGCTATTTTTTGTTTTCAATTTAACAGTGATTTTCGCATTTTCATTAGCTATTTTTTTTTTAAAATCATTAGGAAAATCATTCATAGCTTTATCAATAGCTACACCAATTATACAATCTCCAGCTAATGTTAGATTAGAATCTTTTGTAATTTCAAATGTAGATTTATGTTTCGATGTAATGTTATAATGACCTTTAGCTTCTATTTTAAATTTCATAATATCAAATCAGACAATAATCAAGTTAAATTATTTTAAATATGAAAATATAATATATTTATATTATTTTGCTTATTAGTACTATTTGATATTTTTTATAAAAGTATTTAAAAAAATAGCTATTAATAAAATTTCTCAAGAATTAATTTCATTATATTATAAAATAATATTATCCTTGAAAGAATTTTCTTAACAATTGTTTTTAGATTCTTGTTAATTTAATATAATCCTTTAAAATATCTTTTAATTAATTTTTACAATCAATCAGTAGTGGATGGAAAATAAAAAGATAACTATTGTATATTATGTGAAAAAATGTCAAAGTCAGATAAACATCAAATAATGAAAGGAACTTATTGTTTAATAATAGATAAAAAAAAGTCATCAAAAGTTAAAATTGGTGCTTTAGGTGAAATTTATTTTAAAAAAGGATATTATGTATATGTTGGTTCAGCTATGAATTCATTGAAGCCTAGGATAAAAAGACATTTATCAAACAATAAAAAAGTTCATTGGCATATTGACTATCTTCTAAATGATGAAAGTGTAGCTATTAAAAATGTTATTTTTAATATTGGGGAAAAAAAGATAGAATGTGAAATAGCTAATGTTTTATCACATAATGGGAAAAACGTGCTAAACTTTGGTTCTTCTGATTGTACATGTAGCTCACATTTAATATATTTTAGAAGTTTTAAACACTGTTTAAAAAAAGTGAAAGAAGCCTATAAAAATTTAAATCTTGAGTATCATGATTTAAAATATTTTGAAAGGTTATAATAGATACACTAATAAAGAAATCTAATAAAAAATTTAATTATGATTTAAAATTAAATCCATAAAAATATTAAAAATTATATTATTAAAAAATATAACAAATAATCATAAATATTTTTAAATTCATTTTTAACCAAAAATATCTAATTAAAAAGGTTTTTAAACAAATTTCATCAAGATTAACTTTATTAATACCATATTTTAACTTATTTTTAGTATATATTATATAACTAAAATTTTATAACTAATGAAATATATAGTTCATATAAATAGATATTATAAAATGTTTTTTAATATCTTAATGATTAGGTCAAAATTTTACAAATAAGCATATGTTTTCATTGAACAAACATATAAAAATGAGAAAAATATATTATAATAACGAAATATAGGTCCTAATAGCTAGGAATATATTACATTAAATGTTTTTTTGAAGATGAAATTTTGGCACAATTATCATAAATAATTAATAATCTTTGATTTCATAAAAAATAAAAATTTATGTTTAAATTAATTAAATAAGTTTTTTTAATTGTGTTTTGAGGTAATCAAATGGAAAAAGATATACCAAATCTTATTGAAGATTTAAAAAATGATGATGAATTTATTCAAGAGGAAGCACGTGGAATTCTTGAAATGAGAGCAGATGAATCTTTTGAATTTCTTATTGAAGCTTTAAAAAATAAAAAATCCCATAAAAAAATAAAAATTAACTCTGCTAAAATTTTAGGATTTATAGCTAATGAAAAAGCTATTGACCCCTTGATAGCTACTTTAAAAGATAGTAATAAACTTGTAAGAAGAGAAGCTTCTACAGCACTTACACATATGGGGGATAAAGCTATTGATCCCTTGTTAAATATTTTAAACGATGATGACTGGAGAGTCCGAGGAGCAGCAGCTTGGATTTTAGGCAGTATTGGAAGTAAAAAAGCTATAACTCCATTGAACAATCTATTAGAAGATGAAAATGGCTTTGTTAAAAGTGGTGCTAAGTGGGCATTAGGTAAAATAGATAAAACAAACCAATAACCAAGATAAAAACTTAAAGCATGCTAAAAAGATAAAGATTAAAATAGCTAATACATGACACTTGAAAATACTTTATATCAAGGTTATGAGAAACAGAAAAAAAGTAGAAATAGCTAATTTCATGCCTAGCTAATAAAAATTTATTTGGTGTAATTATTTTCAAACCTATCCAGAGAGATTCAAATATAATAAATAATAAGTTAATAATTCATGAGATAAAATAAATTTTAATTGTTATTTCCTTATCAAAAATAGTTAATAGATAATTACATTTATTTTTTAATGTTGATGATTAATATGAGTGATTCAAAAAAGTTAATTTACGCTGGAAAAGCTAAAGATGTATATAAAACGGCAAAAAAAGATGAAGTACTAGTGATTTTTAGAGATGATATTACCGCAGGGGATGGTGATAAAAAAGACAATCTCAAAGGAAAAGGAGAATGTAATTCATTAATATCTTCAAAATTATTTGAAGTTTTAGAAGAAAATGGTGTTAAAACACAATATATTAACTTAATTGAAACAGGATCAATGCTATCAAAAAAATTAGATATGATTCCTTTAGAAGTTATCGCAAGGAACATAGCTACTGGTAGTTTACTCAAAAGATTCCCATTTGAAGAAAACCAAAAGTTAGATCCTCCAATTATTCAAATGGATTATAAAAATGATGAATTTCATGATCCAATGCTAAATGATGAGATAACAATAGCTCTAGGTTTAGCTACTCAAGAAGAACTTGATGAGATAAGGAAAATAACCCTGAAAATAAATGAAGTTTTGTCAAACTTTTTAAAAGAAAAAGAAATACTTTTGGTTGACTTTAAACTAGAATTCGGAAAAGATAGTGAAGGAAATATTGTATTAGGAGATGAAGTAAGCCCAGACACTTGTAGATACTGGGATATTCACACTCTGGAAACCTTAGACAAGGATTCTTTTCGCCAAGGTCAAGATAATGTAATGGACATATACAAACAAGTATGCAACATGATTGTAGATGAAAAAGACCTTGAAAGATGGGACAGTAATGATTAATGTCTCATTAATTTATAGGAAATAGTTGATTATTAAAATATATGCCTTATAGCTATTTGAAGTTTTTTTTTGGGGGGAAATATAGTTCTCGACTTTTGATTTTAAAATGATGATAATTTTAAACTTGTTTAAAACAATTAAATGATATTTTATTAAATAAAATTTTGATAATTAATCAATATTAACATTTTCAAAAGTTTTGTCTAATACTATAACAATAAAATGATCTGGTGGAAGACTAAAATGAAAGATGATACAGTTAAAGAAGTTTCTGATTTCAGCATTAAACTTAAGAGGAGTACAGCCAAAAGAGTAAGATCATTTGGTAAGATGGGAGAAAGCTATGATGACGTGATAAATAAAGCGTTTGATTATCTTGAAAACGCTGAAATAGCTAGAGAACAAAATCAACTTTTAAGAAATTTAACAGAACAAGGATTTAAAGAAAACCAGATAGGTGGATTATCAGTATCGGAACTTGACATTCTTTACACTGAATTTAAAAGATATAATGATCAGGAGAAAGCATTTAAAGTTCTACGTAGTGGACTTTATTAGTTTTTAAATTTTTTAAAAATTAAAAAGTAATTGATGCAAATTATGAATGATAAAGAAAAAAGAAAAGAAGCGAAATCCTATGCTTTTTAAATTTTTTTTTTAATCATAATCAATGTGTCCGATTTCTGTAAATTTTTCACGGGTTGTTTGGGGGTGTTTCATTATTAAAAATCTATAGTTATGGTTAATTGGTAAAAGTACAGTTGTGAAATATTTTGTATTTAAAATAGGGTCTTTTTTCATCGGAAAATTTAAATATAATGAAGATCAACATTTAATTGGTTATTAAAATGAAAATCCCATTAATTCCCGAT
>WRMT01000130.1 GCA_009777005.1 Methanobrevibacter sp.
CTATTTTAAATACAAAATATTTCACAACTGTACTTTTACCAATTAACCATAACTATAGATTTTTAATAATGAAACACCCCCAAACAACCCGTGAAAAATTTACAGAAATCGGACACATTGTTTCCCAAAGGAATGCTTGTACTTTCAGCTATTATTTCTAAAGGGACACCCATATTTTTTAACTTATTAGCTATTTCAATTTTTTCTTCTTTTTTACCTTCTTCTTTTGAAGTTTCCACATCACTAATGTATTCCATTTTCACTAGTTCTCTCATGTAATAATCATGTAGAGCTTGTTCATCAGATAAAACTTCTTTAATTTTCTCTTCAGCTAATTTAATATTATCGTCCATTGAAATCACCTTCTCTACTAATTGTTTAGGTCTTTTTTTATCAAAAAATATTAGCCATCTGTGTAAAGGATTTTTGAAATCTACTTTCCTCAATCTCCTAAAAGCTACCATATCAACATTGATAATAGTTATAAGGTTAGAATATTCACATTCTATATTTTTAATATCAACTATATTAAATTTTGTACTATAATTTGAAGCTTTACAAAAATTGTAATTTAACAAATTAACTAAGTATATGAGGAGTTAAACTTTTAAAATCGCCTACTTTAGCTGAATTAGAAATTTCACGAGCTATATAAAGTATACTACGCTTAACAAAATGATTACTATTTCTGTTTTGTAGCTCCATGTTAATTTTTCTGCCATCATTAGCTAATGAACGTAAATCTAAAATACAAGATTTATTACCTTTAATATCAGCAGATATAAACTTATTATCTACAATATCAATATTTTCAATTGATTTAATACCTACATCGTGGAAAACACTGTTAAAAAATGATAAAAGTCTTTTTTCACATCCTTCACTAGCTATGAATTTTGAAAATAAAAAATCATTCCTGAATCAAATTCTATCATAATATTCTCAACCTCAAAAGTTAATAATACTAATTCTTAAATAAATATTATATAAATAATACATATATTATAAATAGTATATATAGTAGTGCTTTTAAGAAAAACATTGTTATTTTAAAATAAAAAAAAATTAGACGATATTAAAAACCAGTTAATCTGAGTATAGGTGTATTGAAAAAATAGAAAAAAATGACTTGAAAAAAAGAATAAAAAATTAATTAAATTTATAACGCTTGAAAAAAAAGAATAAAAGAAAAAGGAAAATAAAAAAAGAATATTTCCTTTAATAACCCTTTAAAAAGGGAAAAAATTATAAATCAAAGGATTTTATCCACCAATAAAATCTATGATTTTTTTATATTTTTCCTACTTTGTATACATTGTTTTTATAGTTTGATTCAACTGCTTTTTTCTCGTAGTTGACTCTAGCATACTTAACATGATCTCTTCCCTTAGCAGGGAATTTGAGTTCATAAGTAGCAGATTTACCACCAGCTAATGCCTTAACACTTACTGAATGATTGTATTCTTTACAACCACAGATTAATAGAAGGCGTGTTTTATTAGCTGTAAGATCACCATTATTTTTAATAGTAATCCTATAAAGACCATTTACTTTTTTAACCCTAGTAATTACTAGATCAGGAAGCCTATAAACTGTAACACTAATACGACCAGCACTAACATTAAGATTAGCATCCTTACTGGTTATTTCAGGAGTAATAGCATATTTACCTCTTTTTGAAGATTTTAATGTTATATTAATAGAAACATTATCATCTTTTGAAGCAGAAACATACCAAGTCAAAGTATTGGTTTTTTTGTCAAAAACGATATTTGAAATAGAAGCATTGTTAATAACAGTACCATTTTGATAGTAAGCTATAGCTTTAACATAGTTTAAACCAGCTGGAATCACAAATTTAACAGCTAAATCAACTGCACTAGCATTTAAATTACGTATAGTATAAAGGAAATCAAACTGAGAACCTATTATACTAGATACATTAACTCTAGAAGCACTAACATTACCATAATCAAATCTTGCAGAAATTCTTATGGAATCATTAGTTACTGTCCAAAATCCAGATGCACTAGCACGTGGACGATACCAACCCTCACCAGTTAAAGGAGGATCGACAATATAGTAACCTGAAGTATAGTTATCCCCATTGAAATAAGCATTCACTGGGTAAATACCAGGACGTGTGACTTTATATAGTAAATGAGCAACACCATCCAAGTTAGTATGAGCACTTCCAATAAGCGTACCATTTAAATAAAAGCTTACTTTACGATAAACCATAGGAGTACCATAAGCATCAGTTAAAGTTGCAGTTAAATTAACTGTCTCACCAACACGAGTATTGAATTTACCAACTTTTAAAATAGTAGTGTAATCGTTTACATTAAAGCCAGAAACTTCATTATCCAATATACCTAGAACATAGAAATAATCAGTAGTACCGAAATAAGTTCTCCAAGTACGAGGACTATTAGTAGCTAACCATGGGTCAAAAGTACCACTACTACTATTATGGTCAATTAAAGCATAGAACTCAGGTAAATAATTACGATTCCATGGATCTTTAGTATTTAACTCAAAATAATATGTGTAATACAAGGTTTGACCAGGATTAACAAAGTTTTGAGGTTGAATATCAGTTTGAATATACATTACAAACCAATTTTTCAAATTAATACCATAGATAAGATTAGTAAAGTTGTTTTGACCCCACCAATTGTAATCAGCATCAGTATTAAAACCATAGTTAAATAAAGCTTTACCACCGAAAGGAACCACAATACGGTTATAATTAATCACATTCTCTTTACCAGCCGTAGTTACATTAGCAAACAAATTATTACCCACAAAAGTGTTAGTAAAAATATGACTATTAGTACCAGCTAAAAGTAAAGCCCAGCGATTAGAAGTAAAATTACTTTGGGTTACAAACATATTTCCATAATCAGCTATACATAAAGCATTACCAGTAAAGTAAGCACCAGTAATCTCAGCACGACCGAAATTAGCTATTGCACCTACTTGATCTTCAATATTAACAAGAGCATAATTAGCTTTATTACTAGTAATTACACCAGTATTATTAATAAATTCAGATCTAGCTACTACCAAACGGCAATTCACAGCATTATAAATAGCTGCACCATAAACCATAGCAGTATTTCCAATAAATTCAGAGAAGAAAACACGGAGTTCTTCATTTACATTGTAAATAGCTCCACCATAGAAATTTCTAGCTACTGAATTAGTGAAAGTAGAATACTCAATAGTAGTTCCAACACTAGTATAAACAGCACCAGCTGAATAATAAGCTTCATTTCCAGTTAAATTAGAATGACCAATAGTTAGATAACCATTACCAAATTGATAAACAGCACCTGCAGTATTATAAGCATAATTACCATTCAAAATAGAACGAGTGATAAGTGAAGTTAAAGCATTAGTATACACAGCACCACCTTGGTTTGCATAATTAAAATTCAAAGTAGAATTACTAATCAATAAAATTGAATTATTATTCACATTGAAATATGCTCCACCAAATCGACCTGCAGTATTACTTTTCAAAATTGAGTTATTAGTAATATTTATATTAATTCCACTAGCCCACATTGCACCACCATCTCGGCGTGCATAATTATCAGACAAGATAGAATTATCAATTGTAAAATTACTATTATTACCACTACAATTTTGATAAATAGCTCCACCATCTACACCAGCGTAATTAGCTATGAATTCAGATAAATCAGTAATAGAAACATTACAAGAATCAGTCCATAGTCCACCACCATAAGAACGAGCAGTATTGCCCCGATATGTAGTATTATTTACGTGTAATGTGTCTCCATAGAAAAAGATACCACCACCACGATCAGCTCCATTTCCATAAAAACGAGAATCAGTCACATAAAAATCAACTACATTAGTGTGAACACCACCACCGTCACGACCAGCAGTATTACCATTATATGTTAAATTAGTGACATTAAACATGCCCACAGAATTATTATAATGAATACCACCACCATCTTGACCAGCGTGGTTATAATTAAACCAAGATCTTATAACAGAGAAGTTTGTAGTATTAGTAAAAATACCACCACCATCTACTACAGCACTATTATTATTGAAATAAGTACTATTTATTGAGAAAACACCATCTTCAGTATAGTAAATACCACCGCCATTTCGACCAGCGTAATTATCATCAAAGATAGAAATTTCCACAGTAACATTACTGGCATTAGTCCAAAGACCACCACCATCAAGAGTAGTAGCATTATTATTACGGACAGTACCATTAATTATAGTTATAGTACCATTTTTACCATAGAAAACACCACCACCATTTGAACCAGCAATATTATCTCTAATTGTAGAGTCAGCTATAAGTACATCATCAGTAGTATTAGTATAAACACCACCACCATTTATAGATGCATTATTATTTCTAATTGTACTGTTAAGTATATTCAATGAATCACTACCATTATAGTATATACCACCACCATAAGTAGCATTACCATTTTCGATAAGGTCATTGTTATAAGTATCATTAACTGAATTAGAAAATACAGCACCACCCATATTAGTAGCCCTGTTATTACTAAATGTAGAACCAAAAACAGTCAAAGTACTACCAGCATTGTTATTATTACTAACTATAGCTCCACCATTATTAGCACTATTACCATTGAAACCATTGATTACATTTGAAACAATAACTTCTTCAGCTTCAGTATAAATAGCTCCACCATTTCCAGTAGTATCATTCGCACGATTATTATTGAAAGAACCACCAGTAACAGTCAAATTACTGCCAGGAGTATTATTACTACTATATATAGCACCACCATGTGTTGTTGCTACATTATTAGAATAAGTACTATCATCAATATTAACAGATAGTGCATTAGAATAAACGCCACCACCATTAATAGCACGATTACCATTAAAGTTAGAACTAATTACACTTAATAAAGTACCATCACCATGATAAATTGCACCACCATCACCAGTAGTAGCATTATTACCATTAGTAGCAGAATTTCCAAAATTAGATTCGTTAATAGTAACTGTTGATGCATTAGAGTAAATACCACCACCGTTACCACTAGTAGCATAATTATTAATGAAAGTAGAGTTATTTACATTTAATTCAACAGGATTACTAGTAATACTGTCTTGGAAAACACCTCCACCATTAGGAGCATAGTTACCATCAAAGTAACCATTTCTAAGAGAAACATTAGTGTTATTAGCATAAATAGCTCCACCAACAATATTTGCATGATTGCCTGTAAAATTACCACCAGTAATATTATTGGCTCCAGTGTGTAAACCACCACCATAACCATTATTAGTTCCATTTGCATGGTTGTTAGTAATATTAGTGTTATTAAAAGTTATATTACCACTACCAACATCATGATAAATACCACCCCCTTGAGGAGCTCTGTTATTATCATATAACTGATTAAAAAGAGTTAAGTTGGTGTTATTGCTATAAAGACCACCACCATGAGTAGTTGCAGTATTACTTTGGATTGTACCTCCAGTAATATTGTCAGCTCCAGAGTATATACCTCCACCAATTGTTGCATTATTATTTTCAATTTGAGTATTGCCAACAAGTGTTAAACTTCCATTGATTACATCATGATAAATACCTGCACCAAAAGGAGCTGAATTATAATGAATCAAACCAGAAATACTAAAACTACTATTATTGGAATATATAGCTCCTCCAGAATTACTAGCAATATTAGAAACATATTCTGCAAAACCAGTTACATTACCAGAAACATGATATAATGCACCACCATCAGTTGCAGTATTAGCTTCAAATTTAGACTTAGCAGTTCCATTTGGAATAGAGGTATTTAAACGACTATACAATTGAATTTCATTAGTGAAAATTAAATTACTTCCATTTAAATAGATTGCACCACCATGAGTAGCATTATTACGAGTAAAATTAGCGAATCCTTCAATTCTGCCATTTTCACTATAAATTGCACCACCATAAGTAGCATTATTTAAATCAAAAATAGTACAATATTCGACACTAACATTAGTATTATTAATCGTTTCAAAATCAGGGATAAGATATATATTACCTCCAGTTTGATAAATAGCTCCACCATTACCAACAGTGAAAAAAGTAACTGAATTATTAAAAAATGAAGTGTTTGAAATATATAACTCCCCAAAACTAATACTGATTGCACCACCATGATTATTATTATGATGACCAGTGACATTTTTAGTATTATTTTCAATGAAAGATCCAGATATTGTAGTGTTCTGGCTAGTACCATTGAGAATAATAGCTGTACCATTATTATTAAATATTCTAGTTCCATCTCTGATGATTAAATTACCCTCATTAACAATTGCATGAGTATTATTATACAAGCTACAATTAATTAGAGTCACTACACAATTATCACCAAAAACATGACCAGAATCAAATGGATTATAAAGTCCCACAATACTATCACGGAAAGTCACATTTATAAAAATAATTGTATTAGGATTTGAAGGATCAATATAAAAAGCATAACCTCCAGAATCATTGAAAGTACAACGCCTATACTCATAGTTCCCATGTGAACCATAAAGATTAAATCCATTGGTAAAGTTACAACCATCAAAAGTACCATCTTGAGGATAATAATAAACAGGAATCGTTGAATTACAATCATAAAACTCTGCACCATCACCATAAAATATGAAATTATCTGTGGCAGGGTTACCTGTAATATTAACTCCAGTAAAATTATGATGATAATCTCCACCAGAATTATTTATAATTGTATTACCATTGAAATTCACATTACTAGTGAAATTAAATGGAGGATAATCCGCAGTAATATTCACAATTGTATTATGAAATATTGTAAGACTATTGAAATTAGGTGTACTACCATTAAAAATCACATTATTATTGGAAAATGTTGTGGTTGGTCCATTAAAATTTTGAATACCACCAGTAAAATTTGCCGTCCCATTGACTACAACATTGTTAGTAAAGTTTTGAGTACCTCCAATGGAGGTTATGTTAACAATCCTCGAATTACTAAATATTTGAGTACCACTATTCCCAGAATCAATCGTGATCCCATTTATATGTAAATCAGAACCACTAAAAGTATTAACCCCAGATGCAGTTGAAGTGACAGTAACAGAACTTAAATTAGTAGTTGCACCGATAGTTCTTGGGTCAACTGTATGACGATAAAGTAAAGGTAAAGGATTAGTCCCTGGAGTCCAAGTACCAGCACCACCAGTAGTAGTTGTAAGCTGAGGTACACCAATTGTAACAGGTCTTGTAGGAAGGGCTGTCCAATGTGAAAATATTACATCTTCTCCAGAATTAATATTTAAAGTATTTGAACTAGGATTCCCAGTAGCAATTTCAAGTACTCCATCACCTGAAGAAGCTGCACTATATGCATTATCTAAGTTGTTGTAAGGTCTATCTGCACCATTAGGAGTCGTGACAAAATCATAACCCCATGTGTATGTATAACCTACAAGTACGTCGTAACCAAGACCTGAATCCCACTGATAAACACCATTTGTAACATCAGGAGAGTCACGAGGAATATAGACCCCAACATAAGATGTATCAGCAACAGTTGCAGAAACAGCACCCAAACTACTAACAATAGCTAAAAATAACAATATAAAAGCTATAAGTAAAATCATAAACTTGTTTTGGTTTTTATTTTTTTGCATTTTTTTTCACCTCCCTTTATGATTAGTAGGAAAAAAGTATTTATTAGAGAGTAAATAGTTAATTCCTCTAGGTTTAGATATTGAATTGAACATATTTATATGTTTCTATAAAAAAATATGAACTATTTTTATAAAATGTATAATATTTTACGTGATTAATGAACAAAAATAGATTTTTTATTAGGAAAATAAAAAATTTGATTGAATATTTTTATGAGAATTACCATTGATAAAAAAGGAATATTCCATATAATAATGTTATAAAAAATAATAATAATGGTCTACAAAAATTTTGTAATAACATCGTTATTTAAAATTACTGTAGAAACGAATTATGTATAAAATTCATATAATTTTACTTAAAAATTAAAAATAAAATAAGACACATCATATTATAGCTATATATCTTTATAAATAGCTAAATCTAGAATAATAATAGACTTTCCTATTTTTAATTAATTATTATTTTAAAAACTAATCTATAATATTTATTTTATAATTT
>WRMT01000131.1 GCA_009777005.1 Methanobrevibacter sp.
TATAAATATATTAATTTATATAAATATTTTAATTTTATATAAAGATATTAATTATAAATAAAATAATATTATATTATTTATATTATTAATCACAATCTTAGATGGTAATAAAAACTAATTTTAATTAATTTTTAAGATAATTAAAAGATTAGCTAATAACTTTGATAAATATCAAAAAGATAACTTAAATTAATTAATCAATTGAAAAGACAATTATTAAATATATTCCAATTAATTTTTTTACCTAAAGACAGAATAAACATTATAAATAATGGGTGTGAGTTTAAATGGCAGGAATCGTAGGATATGGTGTATTTGTACCATCTTATCGGATAAAAGTTGAAGAAATAGCTAGAGTATGGGGAGACAACCCAAAATCAATATCTAAAGGTCTTGTTGTAAATGAAAAATCTGTTCCTGCTCCTGATGAAGATACTGCTACAATATCCGTTGAAGCTGCACGATATGCTCTAAAAAGATCAAAAATTAATCCTGAAAAAATTGGAGCAGTTTATGTTGGATCTGAATCTCATCCTTATGCAGTTAAACCAACAGCTACTATTGTTGCAGAAGCAATTAGTGCTGCTCCAGAATTAACAGCTGCTGATTTAGAATTTGCATGTAAAGCAGGTACTGCTGGTATTCAAGCAGTTATGGGAATGGTTGATTCTAACATGATTGAATATGGATTAGCTGTTGGTGCTGATACATCACAAGGAGCTCCAGGAGATGCATTAGAGTACACTGCTTCAGCTGGAGGAGCAGCTTATATAATAGGTAAAAAAGACACAATAGCTAATTTTGAAACAACTTACAGTTTTACAACAGATACTCCGGATTTTTATAGAAGAGAAGGAATGCCTTATCCAAGTCATGGTGGTAGATTTACAGGAGAACCAGCTTATTTTAAACATGTTCAAAGTGCAGCTTATGGGATATTTGAAAAAACTGGAACTGATGCGTCAGACTATGACTATGCAGTATTTCATCAACCTAATGGTAAATTTTATCTTAAAGTAGGTAAAAAATTAGGTTTTACTAGTGAACAAATCAAAGACGGGCTTTTAACACCATTTATAGGGAACACTTACTCTGGAGCTACTCCACTTGGTCTTGCTTCAATTTTAGATAAGGCAGATCCTGGAAACAAAATATTAGCTATTTCTTATGGTTCTGGTTCTGGAAGTGATGCTTTTAGCTTAACTGTCACTGACAAAATCGATGAAAAACGAGATTTAGCTCCAAAACTCAAAGATATTATTGAAAACAAAACTTATGTTGATTATGCAATCTATGCTAAATATAAGGGCAAGTTAAAAATGTCTTAATTTAATTTAATACTTAAAAATAAGAATTGAGATAAAAAAAATAATAATAAATAAAATAATTAAAATAATAAATAAAATAATTAAAATAATAAATAAAATAATTAAAATAATAAATAAAATATTAAAAAAAATAATAAAAAAAAAAAACATTAATTCAATGAAAAAAATTTACTATCATAAAATAATCAATATAGTGAAAATAAAAAAATAACTAAAATTAAAGTTGATAATATGAGAGATGTTGCAATTATAGGAGCCCATCAAACAAAATTTGGAGAACTATGGGACTTTTCATTTAGACAGTTAATATCAGAAGCAGGAATTGGAGCTATTGATGATTCTAACATAGAAGGAGGAGATTTAGAAGCTATGTATGTTGGAAATATGACTGCAGGATTATTTGTTCAGCAAGAGCATATTGCAGCATTAATAGCTGATCACACTGGATTAAATCCTATTCCCTGTGCAAGAGTTGAAGCAGCTTGTGCTTCAGGAGGTCTTGCACTTAGACAAGGAATTATGGCCGTAGCTTCAGGTTATCATGACATAGTAATCTCAGCTGGTGTGGAAAAGATGACCGATGTTGTTGATGCGACACCAGCAATAGCTACTGCATCAGATCAAGATTGGGAAGCCCAACAAGGTGCTACATTCCCATCATTATATGCAATGATAGCTAAAAGACATATGCATGAATATGGAACCACAAGAGAACAATTAGCGATGTTTTCTACCATAAATCACAAAAATGCCGCTAACAATCCTAAAGCTCAATTTCCTTTTGAAATTAGCGTAGATCAAGTGATGAACTCAACCATGGTAGCTGAACCATTAACACTCTTAGACTGCTCACCTGTAACTGATGGTGCAGCTGCTGTTGTAATGTGTCCAGCTGAAGATTCTAAAAAGTACACTGATACTCCAATTTATGTAAAAGCTTCTACTCAAGCCTCAGGTACTATGACATTACATGACAGGAAAGATATTACAACCATTGATGCTACTAAAATAGCAGCTAAAAAAGCTTATGAAATGGCTAAATTAACCACCAATGATATTGATACTGTAGAAGTCCATGATTGTTTTTCAATTAATGGAATCTTAGCTATTGAAGATTTAGGATTTGTAAAAAAAGGTGAAGGTGGTCCTTCTGTTGAAGAAGGAATAACAGAAAATGGAGGGAAAATTCCTGTAAATCCATCAGGTGGTCTTAAAGCAAGAGGTCACCCACTAGGAGCTACAGGTATAGCTCAAGCAGCAGAAATTGTATGGCAGTTAAGAGGAGAAGCTGGAAAAAGACAAGTTGAAGGTGCTGAAATAGGTATGACTCATAACATTGGAGGAACTGGAGGAACAGCTGCAGTACACATATTATCTAGAAGTAAATAAATTCAAATAATCAACGATCACTTCTAATTCTTTGAAAATAATAAAAAAAGAAGTTATTTATTAAAACGTCTTGAATATTTTATTTTTAAGATATTCCCAATATTTAATCAGTTAATTATAATCATTTCACAATTTAACCTTTTTTTGTCCTTAATTTTTTTATTTTACACAATTTTTAACATTTTTAATAAATTCTCTTTTATTACTGAATCATTCTTGTTTAATTAACATTTTAAATATTTATATTAATTTTTTGAGAATATTAAATAAAAAATCCAAAAAAATAGCTATAAACGACATAACTTCTTATTTAAAGAAAACTTTTAAATTCACATCAGAAATAGCTATTACTTATAATGCTAAAGTAGCTAAAACTGCTAGTACCAGTGCTTTGAAGAAAACCAAGAGCATGTGAAAATTAGATAAAAGTTATTAGTCTTATAATCCATTCTTTTATTTTTCATGATGAAAATAATGATTACTAAAATATTTCATTTTTATCATTCTTTTTTTTTAGAAAATTTAGCTAATGTGATAACATCTTTTAGGAATATTATTTATGTAATATATATTTCCTAATAAATAAATATAATTCATAACTATGATATATATTTCTTATTTTTTTTATCCTTGTAAAATCTAAGTATTTAAATGTAGTATTATAGCTATTTCCAATAATATCTGTTTTTATTATGAAAGTAGAATCTTTACTAAAAAGTTTTTTATAATTAGAAATTATAATTATTATAAGTAATGAGAAAATAGAGGAAAATATCATGAAAGGACTGGTCCATAGGAATATCAACTTTCTTGAATAATAATTGAAAAAAATTACATCCGTCTGGATAAAACCACAATTCATTTATGAAATGGTAATTTTTTTTTACTGAGAAAATTAGTTCACCTTTAAATCCATTAAAAAAAAGAGGAATCAGATTTATCTTAATAAAAACATCTAAAATTATAATCTTATAAAAATTGTCACAACTAAAAAAAAAGGAGCTTGTGAAAATTGAAGAAAAAATTACCTATTGGAACACAATCATTTTCTATTTTAAGAAACAATAATTATTTGTATGTTGATAAAACCAAATACATACATGAAATGATAGAAAATGGAAGAATTTATTTCTTATCAAGACCCAGAAGGTTTGGTAAATCACTACTCCTTAGTACTTTAGAAGAGCTATTTAAAGGAAACAAGGAACTTTTTAAAAATCTTTATATCTATGATAAATGGAATTGGAATGAAACATATCCTGTAATTAATTTAGATTTTGGAGGAATTGCTTATGAAACTCCTGAAATATTAAAATTATCTCTTGAAGACTTTTTAATTGAGATTGCAGATGAATATAATATTATTCTAAAGAAAAGATTTTTAAACCCACAATTTAGTGAATTAATTAAAAAAATACATGAAAAAACAGGTAAAAAACTCGTAGTATTAATCGATGAATATGATATGCCTATTATTGATCGTGTAGAAAATATTGAAATAGCTAATCAAAATCGCACCATACTACGAGATTTTTATAAAGTTTTAAAAGCTAGTGATAAGTATTTAAGATTCATATTCTTAACAGGAGTAAGTAAATTCTCTAAAACCTCAATATTTTCAGGATTAAATAATTTAAATGATATTACTTTAAATAAAAATTTTGCGTGTATTTGCGGATACACACATCAAGAGCTAAAAGATCAGTTTAAAGATTATATAAACATACTTAAAGATGATTTATCATTATCTGAAAGGCAAGTTTTTGAAAAGATTAATTTTTGGTATGATGGTTATAGTTGGGATGGAAAAAACAAGGTTTACAACCCATTTTCAACCTTGAAACTATTTAATAGCTATGAATTTTCGGACCATTGGTTTGATACTGGAACACCAGAATTTCTTATAAATGTTTTAAAAAAATCTCAAGACTACTCAGCAGTATTAAAACCTATAACTATTAAGCAATCTAGGTTTAATACTTTTGATTATAATAATTTAGATCCTATAACCTTATTTTTCCAAACAGGATATTTAACCATTACTGAAAAGATAATTATTAATGATATTATTCATTATAAGCTAGAATTTCCTAATTTTGAAGTGGAAAGCTCTCTACTAGATTATTTAATTGATTTAAATTTATCTGAAAAGAAAGTAAGTGAAAGAAAAGATAAAATTATTTCACAGATTGAAAAACTTGATAATGATAGCTTTCAAAAAGAAATGAAAGCTTTCCTTGCAAGAATACCTGCAAGAATTCATATAGAACGAGAATTTTATTATCAATCAATATTCTTAGCTTGGTTATATGCCTTAGGTTTTGAAGCAGAAGGAGAAACACCTACTAATACTGGATATGCAGACATGGTTTTAAAAGAAGAAGATTTTATAGTAGTAGCTGAATTTAAATTTTCAAAAACCAAAAAAGACACGGACCAACCCATTAAAACCTTTGAAAAAATGCTAAAAGAAGCAACAGAACAGATCCAAAATAAAAAATACTATGAAAAATATTTTGATAAAAAAATAATAGCTATTGCCATAGCTTTCACGGGAAAACAACTACAAACACAAATAAGCACAATTGAATAAACCAGAGCAAAAATAAGGAATCTTTTTTAAAGAAAAATAATAAAATCAGCTATAATAAAAAACCAAAGCAAGTAAAACTGTCTATTATTTAGAAAATTTAG
Source organism: Methanobrevibacter sp. (assembly GCA_009777005.1). GTDB lineage: Archaea > Methanobacteriota > Methanobacteria > Methanobacteriales > Methanobacteriaceae > Methanorudis. The sequence continues at coordinate 5,412 of WRMT01000131.1, forward strand.
CTATCTTGATAACATCCTTTAGAAATTAAATGTAATATATATTTCTTAATTAAAATATATATTTCTCATTAATAAATATAGTTAAAAGAAAATTAAAGTTTTTAAATACTTATTTTAATAATATTTCAAATAATAATCTTAATTTAATTTATAAAATAAATATTAGTCTTATTTTGAAAATTAAACATTTATTAATATGTGAATATTATTACTACTTTATATAAAGACAATTTGATAATTTAAAAAAAAATATTTTAAATTGCGAAGAAGTGAAGTTTTTGGCTCTTGAAAATTATTATTTAATTTTCCAGTGCTTATTTTTAAAAATAACCATTCATTAGTATAAAATTCACAGGAACTGATAACTTTACACTTTCTAAATTGCTAAATATTCAATTCTGAAAAATGTTTAATTTTCTTTCATTATCCCTGATTCTATTAGCTAATATAATATAACAACGTTATAATAGTTTCAATGTATGCTAATTTATATACTCGTTGGATAATAGTAAAAATAAATCAATCTTATGATTGACTTTTTTAGACAAATTTGTTAATAATCTTTAGGAGAAAAAAACATGAAATATGAAATTAAAGGTGGAGCTTTTCCAGTTGTAATATGTGAATTAGAACAAGGCGAAAGAATAGTAACAGAAGGAGGAGGCATGGCATTTATGACTCCTCAAATTAAAATGGAAACAAGTACTGGTGGAGGACTAATGAAAGGACTTGCCAGAACATTTTCAGGAGAATCATTATTTTTAAATTATTACACTGCTGAAGGTCCAAACCAATCTATTGGATTTGCTTCAAGTTTCCCTGGAACAATTATGCCAATAAGAATAAGTGGAAACAGTTCAATTATAGCTCAAAAAACAGCTTTTTTAGCTGCAGAAGACGGGGTTGAAATTAGTACTCACTTTAGAAAAAATTTAGCTTCAGGATTTTTTGGTGGAGAAGGTTTTATCCTACAAAAATTCACTGGAGAAGGAATTGTATTTTTAGAAATAGATGGAGATACAATAGAATACAATTTAAAAGCTGGAGAGAGGATGGTTATTGATCAAGGACACCTAGCAGCTATGGATCAATCTGTAGAATTCGACATACAACGAGTAAAAGGTGTGAAAAACATGTTATTTGGTGGAGAAGGGATGTTTTTAGCAAATGTTACAGGACCTGGAAGAGTATGGCTCCAAACAATGCCTTTAAGCAACTTTATAAACATTATTCTTCCATATGTCAATACGGGGAAATAATTAAAAAAATTTAATTTATTCTGTTTTAAAAGTAATTAAATATAAAAAACTTTTTCATATAACTAATTCGAAAAATATCCCCTTAGGATACATCACCCAACATTTGTAGTGCTATGAAGTTATTAAAATAGCTTTGGGTTCATTTTTTTCTTTTTCTTTTTTTATTGTAAAATATCATATCTTCCTTCTTTTCTATAGTTTTAAAAAATTTTGAGTTTTAATGTTGAAATTTTTGGCAGTGTCAAATATGTTACTGATATGAAAATTTTGTTTGTATGCAGTGTTTTTGCTGAATAACATGTTTAAATGAAATCATTGTTTAGTAACATCTCTGTCAATACTTTTAATTCATATCGTCTTTCTTTTTCTTCTAATTTTTTATTTCTATATGTATATTTCAACCATATTCTTCTTAATGATCCGTTAGGAGTTCTCATTCTTCTTTTCACATGTTTAGGAAGGGCTTTTTGAAAATTAAGTTCGGATACATTTGAAGTTTTTTCAACACCATCAACCGTTAAATACCTAAAAAAGTCGTCAAAATTAGGAATTATCATTTTATTCATTAATTGTTGAATACATGGATGTAATAAGTCAAAATCATCCATTAAATCCTTAAATTTCTCAGCAATAAGCTTTAAATCTGGTGTTAATATCATTTCTATGATTTGTTGTTTTTGCTCTTCAATAAGTTTTTTATCTACAGAGTTTACTTTACCTCCTTTTTTCTTATATGCTGTTATAATATTGTTAAGATTAGTTTTAATAGCTTTAGGTGCGTGTTTTAAGCATAATTGTCTTTTAAACCCATATTTTTCTAAAGGTTTTTTATATTTACTTTCTAAATCTACAGTAACATATTTTTCTTCAGGTAAATATTGTGAAACTTCTTTAAAAAACTTATCTAGATTAGCTGCAGTTTCTGCAGGAAATATAGCATCATAGACTACTTTTTTAGTTATCGCATCATTTATGCAAAAGTAGAAAGATTTCCATTTTCCGTAGGCTTTACACCATAAAACATCAAATGTGTATCTTCCTGATGAATCCAAAGGTATTTCATTAGGATTTTTAGTTGAAAGAATTATATTTTCAATTGTTTGATGAGAAACTCTCACAGTATCCTTGCTATTTAAAAAGTCTGCAGTGACTCTTACTGGAGCATGTACTGGAGCATTATGATTTTTAACCACATTTATAAACTCATGAGAATAAATAGAGTTTTTAGGAACTATTTCATCTATATTAGCCTCAAAACTCTGTGGTTCTCCATTTTCATGTTTATTTTTACAAAGATATCCTTGAATCTTAAAATACTCACTACCTGTGCTAAATATAATTAAACGACGCCTACCACCATTTTTAACAACATTTTTAGAGCCACAAAATGGACAAAAAACTATTTTTTCCTGTAAAAACTTATAACCTTTCTTAAACTTTAATTTAATATTTTCCACACCATTTAAAG
>WRMT01000132.1 GCA_009777005.1 Methanobrevibacter sp.
TATTTTTAAAAAATTTTTATTATACCTTAATAATAATTAAATAATTTATTAAGATTTTAAATAAATATTATTAAATATTAGCTATTTAAAAAAATTTTTTCAAGATTTTTTTTAAATTTTTAGCTATGTTTTTTAAATAAAATTATTTTTTAAAAAATTTAATGTATATTTATGTACTACAAAGTTTTAAATATTACATTTTACAATAATTAATTAAGAAATTATTTAACTAGCTTAAATTATGATTATAAAATATGGCTATGAATTTAAATTTAGTAAACTTTTTCATATCTAGCTCATTTTTTTTAAAAGAAATTTAGCTATTTCATAGTTTAATTAGCAGATAATAAATGATTTTTAAATTAATAATACAATATTACAATATATGGTGAAATTATGTATAAAATAGAATTATCTTCTGATGATGTTCCGAAAAAATGGTATAATATTAATTCCGATCTGCCTTCAGAAATTCCAATGCCACAAAATAGTGAAGGTAAACAGCAAATTGAAAACTTATCTAAAGTATTTTCTAAAGGAGTTTTAGAGCAAGAATTTTCACAAGAGAGATATATAGCTATTCCAAAACCTGTGAGGGAGATATATCAAAGGATGGGTAGACCTAGTCCCTTATTTAGAGCAAAAGGTTTAGAAGAAAAATTAAATACTCCTGCTAAAATTTATTACAAAAGAGAAGATCTTTCTCCAACTGGAAGTCATAAGTTAAATAGTGCTATAGCTCAGGCTTATTATGCAAAAAAAGATGGGATTGAAAGATTAACAACTGAAACTGGTGCAGGTCAATGGGGAACAGCTTTATCATTAGCTTGTTCTTTGATGGACATGGATTGTACTATTTATATGGTCAAGGTTTCTTATGATCAAAAACCATTTAGAAAGGTCATTATGGAAGTTTATGATGGAAAAGTTCATGCTTCACCTAGTGAAAATACTGAATATGGGAAAAAAGTTTTAAGTGAAAATCCTAATCATCCTGGGTCTCTGGGAATAGCTATTTCTGAAGCTATGGAAGAAGCTATAGAATATGATAATGTTTATTACTCTTTAGGTAGTGTTTTAAACCATGTAATGATGCATCAAACTGTTATTGGCCTTGAACTTAAAAAACAATTTGAAATGATTGAAAAAGAACCTGATGTTATGATTGCTTGTGTTGGTGGAGGAAGTAACTTTTCTGGAGCTATGTTTCCATTCATGAAGGATAAACTTAAAGGAAATTCAGATTGCCAATTCATTACTGTAGAACCAAGTTCTTGTCCAACATTGACTAAAGGAAATTATGAATATGATTTTGGAGATGCAAATGGATTTACTCCAATGCTTAAAATGTTTACTTTAGGTCATGATTTCATCGCTCCTTCTGTTCATGCTGGTGGACTCAGATATCATGGAATGTCTCCACAAGTTTCATTACTATCTAAAGAAGGATATATAGAACCAAGATCTGCTTCTCAAGAAGAAGTATTCAAGTGCGGTGTCCTTTTTGCTAAATCCGAAGGTGTTCTCCCTGCTCCAGAAACTACTCATGCAATTAAAGCAGCTATAGATGAAGCTTTAAAATGTAAAGAAACTGGTGAAGAGAAGACAATCATGATGAACTTTTCTGGTCATGGTTTACTAGATTTAAAAGGTTATGAAAATTTTATTTCTGGAGATTTACTCTCTACTGGAGATTAATTTTTTTTTTAATTTAATTTCTTTTTTTTCTTTTTTTATTACTTTTCTTTCCATCATTTATTTTTCGATTTTCATTCTCAATACTGTTGCTACTTATAACTTATAACTTTTCACAATTTAGAGATAAAGCATAATTTTTTTATTTCAGCTTTTTCCCATTTTTTTTTTTTTTTTTTTTGAAACATATTGCAACTTATAACTTATAACTTTTAAATATTAAGAGATAAAACATAAGTTTTTATTTATAACAAAAAACTTATAAATGAAAAATTGGATAATATAACTTAGAAAGATTAAGTTAATCTTTACATCTAATAAGTTATAATAGCTAAGTTATTTGTGATTTTTGATAACTTAGTGTTGATAATTTATAATGTTTAAGTTAGATTTGAAAAGTTATAATGGATAAGTTAAATTTGATAATTTATAATGTTTAAGTTAAGTTTGAAAAGTTATAATGGATAAGTTAAATTTGATAATTTATAATGTTTAAGTTATTTGTTAATCTTGATAACTTAGTGTTGATAATTTATAATGTTTAAGTTATTTGTTAATCTTGATAACTTAGTGTTGATAATTTATAATGTTTAAGTTAGATTTGAAAAGTTATAATTATAATTAATTCTAACTTTTTAAAATTATTATTTGTGAAAACTTATAACTAATAATTTTTAACTTATAATTAAGATAAAAATGAAAAAAATTATCAAGTTTTTTAAATATAGTATTTGTGAAAACTTATAACTAATAATTTTTAACTTATAATTAAGATAAAAATAAAAAAAATAATCAATCTTTTCAATAATTAATCTTCATATTTTCATTAAAAATTAATAAAACCCCATTTTATCTAATAAAAAAGTAAGGTTTCAAGAAATTTAAAGGAGAGTAAAGATGGGAGAAACAATAGCTATAATGAATCAAAAAGGAGGATGTGGAAAAACAACAACGGCTGTTAACCTGTCGTCATCATTAGCTATAATGGGAAAAGCCGTTTTAATAGTTGATATGGATCCACAAGCTAATTCAACAACAAGTTTTGGAATTGATAAATTAAGACTTGAAAACACTGTTTATTCTGCAATAAGTGGTGAAATAAGTGTTAAAAAAGCTATTATTCCAACTAATGTTGATAATTTATTTATTCTTCCAAGTAATATTTCATTAAGTGGTATAGAAATTGAGTTAAGTAAACAACCAAAACGACATATTGTATTAAAAGAATTATTAACTAAAGTAAAAGATATTTTTGATTATATTTTCATTGATCTTCCTCCTTCTTTAGGAATAATTACAATCAACGGATTAGTAGCTTCAGACAGTGTAATAATTCCAATACAAGCGGAATATTATGCATTAGAGGGAGTAGCTGATTTAGTTAATACCATAGACTTAGTTGAAAAAAGGCTCAAAAGTCCATCACCAATAAAGGGTATAGTTTTAACTTTATATGACTCAAGGACACGATTAGGTCGAGAAGTATATTTTGAACTAAAAAAATATTTTGGGAATAAAGAATACATATTTAAAACTGTAATCCCAAGAAATATAAAATTAGCTGAAGCTCCAAGTTATGGTAAACCATGTATTCTTTATGATGAAGACAGTATAGGAACAAAATCATATTTAAAATTAGCTAAAGAACTTTTAGAATTAGAAAAAAAATAGATTAAAATGTTACTTTAGGTATGATTACATATATATGGTATTTTCAATAAACATGTAAAAAAGTGGATTACTAAACTATAAGGTAAAGATATATCATAGTTTTTGATAAGTTTATTATAGTTAATTCTTATCAATAGCTTCGGATGAAGAGTATATAAATTAATAGGATTATAGAATATTTTTTTATTTAAAAAATCGTTAATAGCTAATTAATTTAATAAAGAACCATAAAAAATATATATTTTTAAAAATTTGTTTTTTTTAAATTAATTTATATTATTAAATAAGGACTTGGATTTATTTTTGATTAAAATCATTTAAAAAAATTATTTCCAAGATTATAAATTTAAATCAATCAAATTCATATAAAAGGGTAAAATAATGGCTAAAAAGAAAAAAACAGGATTAGGAAGAGGTTTAGATTCATTGATTCCAGATTTTCCAGAAGATGATGAAAATGAAGCAGATTCTTCTTTAACTTTAGAAGATATGCTAGAGGAGAATAATAAAGATAAAGAAGAGGAAGATAATAAAAAAGCAAAAGAAAAAAAAATTAATAAAAAAACCAAATCTAAAAAAACAGCTACTGAAGTATCAAACTCATTAGAAAATGTTGAAATCACAGATGTTAAAAAACCAAAAACCACAGCAAAAGAAACTGTTACAGAAAACTTATCTACAAATGAATCAATAGAGGATGAAATTGAAACAAATAATCAAGTTGAATCATCTAAAATTAGTAATGAAACTGAGTCATCAATCTCAAAACCACAACAAACACAAGATATAGAAAATATAGAAACTCCATCTGAGACATCTAAACCTGTAGCTATAGAGAATAAACCTGCTGAAGTAGCTAAAAACACTGAAACAAAACCAAGTTCTCCTGAAGAATCTGAAAATACTGTTGAAAATATTAAGGATAATTTGACAGAAAGGGAAAAACAAAGTATTGATGATGTAATTAAAATTATTGGAAAAAATCCTAGAATAACTTTATGGTCTGCAAAATCAGCGGCTGTGTTTAGATATTTAAGAAAAACAGAACCTGAATTTAGTATAAGTAAGGAAGCCTCTAAATTAATTGATGAAGCAGTTCAATCTAAATACCCAGAAATTTGGGCATTATTTAAAGATATTGAAAAATAACTTAAGAAACTTTCCTATTATTTTAAGAGAATTTTTTATTTTAAATAAATAAAAAAACTTTCTTATTTTAGAAATTAACTCTTATCCACTGGTTTTTATTTTAGTATACATCAAGAGCAGTTTGGTAGCTTCCTTCTAATTTTATAAATGGTTCTGCCCTTTTAACCACTACACCTAATGTTTTTAAATCCCCAACTTTTTGAAATTGCTTTTTTTTCCTAATAGCTATAATTTTTTTAGCAGATATTGTTCCAATCCCTGGAACTCTAATAAGGTCATGATAATTAGCTGTATTAATTTCAAGTGGAAAAATATCTTTTTCAAGTGCAGCTAAATATTTTGGATCTTCTTTTAAAGAGAGCAATCCTTCGTCATTAAAAACAAGTTCATTAACATCAAAATTATAGGAATTTAACAATGCATCAGCATGATATAGCTGTGAAGCTCTTTTTTTATTAGATTCTTCTTTATTTTCAAATTCTGTCCCTTCTACCGGAGAAAATGAACTAAAGTAGCTACGCTTTAAATTAACTTTTTTATACAATGACTTTATCTGCTCTAAGACCTCAAAATCTGAATCATTATTGGCTCCTATGATAAGCTGTGTAGTTTGACCAGACCTAGCAAAGTTTGGATTTCTTTTTCCAATTGAACTTATCCACTTTAACCTCCTAATGATATCTTTACAATAATCTTTTGTAGAAGAAATTTCACTCAGACCATCAGAATTTGCTGCTTCAATATTTAAACTAACTCTATCTGCAAGTGACATTGCTCTTTTTATAGAATCATAGCTAGCTCCAGGAATAACTTTTAAATGAATGTAATCATTGTACCCATAATCTTTTCTAAGAATCCTAGCTACTTCTACAATATTTTCCATGGTATTGTCAATGTCTTTAGCTATTCCCGAACTTAAAAATAACCCATTGACATAGCTATTATTATAATAATTAAGAAAAACAGTAGCTAATTCTTCTGGATTCAACTCTAAACGAGTGAAATTTCTTTTTGATTGATTAATGCAATATTTACAATCATTCACACATTTATTTGTCATTAAAACTTTAAATAATGGTATTTTACAACCATTTGCACCAGTTGCATGATAAATTCCAGGAAGATTAGCTTCAGAAGTTTTATGATGATTTACATAGTCACAAAGATCATATTGTGCAGAATCACTTAAAACTTGCATTTTCTTCATTGTATTCATTATAATTTATATGTTTTTTAAGCATTATTATCTTTTCCATCCTTTTGAAAACTAATCTCCAATAATTAAAACAACCTAATAAAATTTTTAAAATATAAATTTTCTACATGATTTTTTTTATACAAATAAACTTTTTGAATAGTAATTATCTATTTTTTTTTAATTTTTTTTTTTTAAGAAAATTTTTTAAATTGTAATTATCTATTTTTTTTTAATTTTTATTTTTTAAGAAAACTTTTTGAATAGTAATTATCTATTTTTTTTTAATTTTTTTTTTTAAGAAAATTTTTTAAATTGTAATTATCTATTTTTTTTTAAATATTTTTTTTTTAAGAAAACTTTTTGAATAGTAATTATCTATTTTTTTTTAAATATTTTTTTTTTAAGAAAGTTTTTTAAATTGTAATTATCTATTTTTTTTTAAATATTTTTTTTTTAAGAAAACTTTCTAAATATTATTTCTATTTTTATAAATTGAAATAATCTTAATAATAAAATATTAATAAAAGCTTTTAATTAAGTAATATGCTCTTTTTTATAATAATGGACTTTTTATTTATTTATTTTTTATAAAAATAGAATATATAAATAATTTTTCTTTTACTATCATTTTAAACTCTTTAATTAGCTAATCCTTTTCTTAAACTATTTATCTAATTTTTCACAAATTATTAAAACTTAAATAAAATCAATTACTAATTTTAATCATGAGAATAGTATTAGCTGGAACTGGAAGTGCTGTTGGAAAAACCACTATTTCAACTGGAATTATGAAAGTATTGTCGAAAAAATACAAAGTACAACCATTTAAAATTGGACCTGATTATATTGATCCAACTTATCACACATTAGCTACTGGAAATACTTCAAGGAATTTAGACTCTTTTTTCATGGATGATGATCAAATAAGAACATCATTTAAAAGAGGATTAAAAGCGAGTAATTCTGATATTGGAATTATAGAAGGGGTAAGAGGTCTTTATGAAGGATTAAGTCCAATCAATGATGTTGGAAACAGTGCTTCAATAGCTAAAGCTTTAAATTCTCCAGTTATACTTATCATGAATGCTCGAAGTTTGGTAAAAAGTGCAGCAGCTATTGTTCTTGGTTTTAAACATCTTGACCCAGAAATAAATATTGAAGGAGTAATTTTAAATAAAGTCAAAGGAAAAAGACATTTTCTCAAAGCAAAAGAATCCATTGAAAAACTTACAAATACTAAGGTAATTGGGGCAATTCCAAGGGATGAAAGTTTAGCTGTTGATGAACGTCACTTAGGACTAGTTCCTGCTCTTGAAAAAGAAAAAATTGCTGGAAATATAGAAAAATGGGCTGATGTAGTAGAAGAGTATATTGACTTAGATGCTTTGATAGAGATAATGAAATCATCTTCTAATATTAAAGGAAAAAACACAGAACTTTGGAAAATTGCCAATAAAAACCCTTTAAAAATTGGTGTAGCATTTGATGAAGTTTTTAATTTTTATTATAAAGAAAATTTAGAGTCTTTAGAAGATAATAATGCAAAAATCATCTATTTTAGTCCTTATAAAGATGAAAAAATTCCTGATGCTGATGCATTATATATTGGTGGAGGATATCCTGAAGTTTTCAAAAAAGAACTTTCAGCTAATGAATCCATGTTAAAATCAATTAAAAAATTCAGTGATGATGGAAATCCTATCTATGGTGAATGTGGTGGATTAATTTACCTTTCAAAAGCTATTGATAGAGAAAAAATGGTGAATAATTTACCTTATAATTCATTCATGACCCAAAAAGTTCAAGGTCTTAGCTATGTCATAGCTAAATCTTTAAGTGATAATTTAATTTCTAAAAAAGGAGAAGTATTTAGAGGTCATGAATTCCACTACACTAAGATAGACACACAAAATGGAAAACCTAATTTTGCATTTGAAATTTTAAGAGGAAAGGGCATAGCTAATAATAAGGATGGAATTATTTTAAACAATACTTTAGCTAATTTTATTCATGTTCATGCTTGTTCTTGTCCAAATTTTGCCTATAACTTCACAAAAAATTCGACTGAATCATAATCACTCGTTATTATTTTCGTTTAATTTATAAACAAACACCTAATTAAACCTATTTTACTAAATCAATTAAGTTTTCATTTCTCAACTATCAAATATAATAAATAATATCTATTATTTTTTTTAAACAACAATTTTTAAAGGATTTATTTAAATTATATTATTTTTTAAAAATTTTTTCATTAGATTTTACTATTAAAAAATTTATTATAATATAAATTATATTATTTTTTTTATTTTTGATAATATAGAAAATGTGTTTTATATTATTTTTTTATTTTTTTTTATTTTTGATAATATAGAAAATGTGTTTTATATTATTTTTTTATTTTTTTTTATTTTAATA
>WRMT01000133.1 GCA_009777005.1 Methanobrevibacter sp.
ATTAAAGAACTATATTGATTATAATTTATTGAGAAATGTAAATTTATTTTAAAAAAAAACTTAAATTTTTAATAAAGTTTTTAGAAAAATAATTGTCTTTAAAATTATTTAAAAAATATATTAAATAATAATTTTTCTTGAATTTGAATATAAACAATTTTTATAATATTTATAATAAAAAAAAATTAAATAATAATATTTATTAATAAAATAATTAATTTAAGTAAATTTATAAATATTTAAAACTTCGTTTTTAAACTTTTAAAAATCTTTGATTTTTCAAATTATAAAAATAAAAAATTTTTATAAATATTAAAAATTCCAATACTAATTCATATTAAATTCACATTAAAAAAATTAATTTTGAAAAGAATTATATTTTTCTTTATTAGTTTAAAGAATTATATTGATTATAATTTATTATTTTTTAATTAACTTAAAAATTTATCTAATTCTTTCTCCTATTTCACATTCATCAGGACTTAAAAGAGCAACACTATCTGATGTAGCTAGAATCATTCCTTCAGATTTTACTCCAAATAATTTAGCTGGTTTTAAATTAACTAAAACAGCTACTTTTTTATTTATCAAATCTTCAGGAGAATATTTTTCAGCTACTCCAGCTACAACTTGGATTTCTTTTTCTTTAACATCAATTTTTAATTTTAGTAATTTTTTAGATCCATCAATAGCTTCTGCTTCTAAAATATTACCTATTCTAATATCCATTTTCCCAAAGTCATCAATAGTTATAATATCACTCATAGTGTCTTCTCCAGATTCTTGCTTTTCTTCAGTTTCTAAGTTTTTATAAAGTTTTTCTTTTTCTTCTTCAATAGTTTCATCTTCAATCTTTTTAAACAAAGGTTCAGGTTTGTTAATATTATGACCAATCTCAAGTGAAACTTTACTATCATCCCAATTAGGATCAATAGCTAAATTCATAATATTTAAAATTTTTTCAGATGTTTGTGGAATATAAGGTTTTAAAAGAATTGCAATGGTTTTTGAAAGTTCATTACATAAATATAAACAATTAGCTGCTCTTTCAGGATCTTCTTTAATTGCTTTCCAAGGTTCCTGATCATTGAAGTATTTATTTCCTTCTTTAGCTATTTTTATTATTTGAACTAAACCCTCTCTAAATTTAAATTCAGAAATTAATCCACCTACATTATCTGGAATATCTTGGATTTGACCATAAAATTTCATATCGTCATCATTTAAATTTTTATATTCTGGAATAGCACTATCAAAGAATTTTTGAGTAAAAGTAAATGTTCTATGTAAGAAATTTCCTAAAACATCAGCTAATTCATCATTAACTCTTCTACCAAAATCATCCCATGAAAAATCAGTGTCTTTATTTAATGGTGCATTAACTGTAAGATAATATCTAAGTAAGTCACAGTCATAGCTATTTAGGAAATCTTCAACCCAAATAACCCAACCTTTACTTGTAGACATTTTCCTACCTTCTAATGAAAGATATTCTCCAGCTATTATGTTGGTAGGAAGTTTACAACCATAAGCTTTAAGAAATGAAGTCCAAAATATTGCATGATGGTATATAATGTCTTTACCTATGAAATGAATGGTTTCATCCTTCCAGTAGTCTTCCCATTTTTCTCCAGTATGTTTAGACCACTGTGATGCAGAAGAAATGTAACCTAAGAATGCTTCACCCCAGACATAGATTATTTTTCCAGTAACTCCTTCAAGAGGTATTGGAATTCCCCAATCCATATCTCTACTTAAAATCCAATCTTTCAATCCTTCTTTTAGCCAGTTTTTCGCATAATTTCTAACATTAGCTGGCATGTCTTCATTGGAATTTATATATTCTTCAATAGCTTCTTGGAAGCTACTTAATCTAAAGAAATAGTGATTAGATTTTTTAATAACTGGTGTAGCTCCACAAGTTAAACATTGTGGTTCAATTAAATCCACAGCATCTAAATGCCGTCCACAACTTTCACAATGATCTCCTCTAGCTCCTTCACTTTTACAATGGTTACAAATTCCTTCAACATACCTATCAGGTAAAAATTTCTTACAATCTTCACAATATAGCTGCTGAATTTCTTTTTCATAAATTAAATCTTTATTATATAAATCTAGGAAGAAATTTTGACTGATTTCATAGTGTATCTTATCAGTAGTACGACTAAAATTGTCAAAGGAAATATCACAAGATTTAAGGTCATTAGCTATGATATTATGGTATCGTGTAGCTATTTCCATTGGAGTTTTTCCTTCATTATCAGCTTTAACAGCTATTGGAGTACCATGCTCATCACTAGCTGAAACTAATAATACATCATTTCCAACCATTCTATTGTATCTTGCATAAATATCTGCTGGAATGTAAGTTGATCTTAAATGTCCTAAATGACAAGGACCATTAGCATAAGGTAGTGCACAAGAAATAAATATTTTTTTCATTCTATCCTCCTATTATCTTATAAATTAGCTGTGTTATTTTTAAATAGGTAATTTAATAAACTACGTTTTTTATTTAATTTTAATTAAATCTTCAATGATTAAAATATAATTTTATTTTTTTTTTAAAATTTCTATAAATTAAATATGCTATATTTTACATCATTTTCTTATATAAATATGTTGATTTAATTTTAAAACTGATATAATTAATTGTTAAGTGTAAATAGCTAAAAAAATTAAAAAAAAGATGGTTTTTAAAGTTTAAAAATAATTATTATTCTTATTAATGAAATTTATTAAACTTATCCTTTATTAGAAATACATGAGCTGTTTTTTTTAATATATTTCTATAAATAATTCTTAAAAATTAGTAGAGTAATATGTTATGAGTGAGGGTCCAATAATTATTTTAGCCAATTTTTAATTTCCTTAATTAATAATTAAATAATTATTAATTGATTATTACCTTAAAATATTGATATTAATTATTTATTTAAAATAGCTAAAAAATTTTAAAGAAAATGGTTATTAAAGTTTATATATAGCTATTCTTTATTATTAATGAAAATATTAAAAATATCATTTATTTAAATTAATTTAACTTTTTTTTTTAATATATTTCGATTAATGTCAAAATATTGTTAAAAATATAAAATGCATGAAAATATAATATTATTACTACTTGCAAAAAGTAGATTATTATAAAAAAATAGGACTTGGTTAAAATGATGGATTTACCCTTAGATATTGGTGTGTTTTCTACAATTATCGAAAATAATTATAAATATGTTGATAAAACCAAATTTATCTATGAATTATACAGACCAGGTGGAAAATACTTTTTATCTAGACCTCGTCGTTTTGGAAAATCATTACTTGTTGACACTATGGTAGAGCTATTTAAAGGTAACAAATCTTTATTTGAAGGTTTATATATCTATGATAAATGGGATTGGACTAAAAGTTTTCCTGTTATTGGATTTGACTTAGGTAATGTTAGTAAAAATAGTCCCGAGATTTTTGAAGACTCTTTAAATACATATATATTGAGAATAGCACGAAATTATCAAATTGAATTAATAAGCAATGATTTAACTGGAAGATTTAGTGAACTAATACAAGAAATCTATAAATCCACGGATGAAAAAATTGTTGTTTTAGTTGATGAATATGATAAACCAATAATTGATAATATAAATGATTATGATGTAGCTGAAGGTAACCGTAAAGTATTAAGTAATTTTTATGGTGTTTTAAAGTCCAATGAAAAATTCATTGAATTCATTTTTTTAACTGGAGTGAGTAAATTCTCTAAAACATCGATTTTTTCAGGATTAAATAATGTAACAGATATAACTATAAATTCTAAATTTGCTAATATTTGTGGTTATACTCAAGAAGATTTAGAAGCTTGTTTTTCTAAGTATTTAGATGACTTTAGTAAAGAGTATGATATTTCTTGTGATGAATTATTGGATTTGATTAAAGGATGGTATAATGGCTATTCATGGGATGGTGTGAATCGCTTATATAATCCTTATTCAATTTTATCCTTATTAGCTAAAGGAGAATTTGGCAACTTCTGGTTTGAAACAGGCACACCAACATTTTTAATGGATTTTGTCAAAAAGAATAAAAGGGTCAATGTTCTATTTAAACCCCATCCCACTATTTCTGGAGATTTTCCCAATTTCAATCTTAATAATCTTGATTTCACCACATTGCTTTTACAAACTGGCTATTTAACTATTAAAAGTAAAAAAACTGTTGTTGGTGAACTTAATACATATGAATTAGCTATTCCTAATCGTGAAGTTAGTGAATCACTATTTAAATCCATTATAAATGAGTTTACTGATGTAGATGATGATGATTTTAAGGGTTTAGAGAGAATGATTTTAAATTCGTTTATTAATTTGGATAATGAATCTTTACAAGATGCTCTTGATATTTTACTTAGTACTATTCCTTCCAGTATCTATGGTAAGATTAAAGATGAAATTCTTGAAGCTAATTATTATATGCTCTTTTTATCAATACTCAAATACATGGGCTTTTTTGTAGTTGGTGAAACCCCCTTTTCCAGAGGAACTCCAGATATTATACTAAAAAAAGACAATTTAGTTGTTGTATGTGAACTTAAATACAGCCAAACAGAAGATTTAAATGATTTAGCAATCAAAGCTATTGATCAAATCAAAAAGAAAGAGTATTATAAACCCTATTTAAATTATAATGTGGTTCTCTTAGGCATAGCATTTGGTAATCGTGAAGCTAAGTCACTTCTGGAGTCCTTAAAAAATTAATAGCTATTTTGTCTCTTTCAAAAATGGGGCTACTAGAAAAATTTTCAATACCTCTTTAAAAATTTTAATAATTTTGAAAATATGATTATTTGCATTTTATTTTCAAATAGATTTTGAATAACTATTTTTTTAGTATTAATAAAATGAAAATTATTAATATTAATTTTTTTCAACACCTTGATTTTTGACAGTACATTTATAATAAACTATTTTTGTTTAACTATTGAAAAAAGTAAATTAATAGCTAAAAAAAAACGTTATTTTCAATATTTTAGCTATTGTTCAACATGTTCATCCTAAAAAAAAAGAAAATATATTGTAATATTGGATTAATATATCATTATTGGGAAATATTTATTACATATGGTTTCTTTATAATAATCTGATATATTATTTCACAATAGCTAAAATCTTGAAAAGAAAAGAATAATAAAATGAACTATTGAGTAATCATTTTTCGTCATAAAAAATGATTACACCAATAACTTTATCCTCCCATTTTATAGAGACAGTTTAAAATTATGATAAGAAAATGGGATACTCCTATAAAAAAAGGAGAAAAATTAAAGTTTAGCATTAAAACAATGTATGTTTAAAATAAAGAATAATCTTGTTTTTATACATCTATAGTCATGAATGGAAAAAGTGTAATTAATCTTTTGTTAAAAAATCACTTTATTTCTAATAAATATATTAATAATAGTTTTAATTTTAAAAATAAATATTAATAATTTTATTATTAGAAAAAAAGAAAATATATTAAATTAAATTTAAAAATAATTAAATTTAAAGATTTTAAAAAATTATCATTAATAAAAAACTTTATTTACATGACTATAATCTATAAAATTAAATTTAAAAATAATTGAATATAAAGATTTTAAAAAATTATCTTTAATAAAAAACTTTATTTACATGACTATAATCTATAAAATTAAATTTAAAAATAATTAAATTTAAAAATTTTTAGAAATTATCATTAATTAAAAACTTTTATTTACAGGACTATAATCTATAAAATAATTAAAAACTTGAAAATTTTCAAGTATTATTATATTTTCATCAATTAAGTTTTTATCAAATTATTATCAATAATAAATAGTTAGTAAATATTAATTTTATTAAAAAAAATTATTTTTAAGAGAATACTTAGTTTTAAAGATAAATAATTCTTTAATTCTTTAAAAAAAAGTTTAAAATTATTATTAACTAAACTAAAAAATATTTATAAAGTAACAATCAATATAATAATGAAAAACTTAGTAATTATGCAAAGTAAAAAAATTAATAAAATTATTGGAGAATAAAAAATTATGTCTATGACAATGTCTGAGAAAATATTAGCTAAAGCTTCTAATAAAGAAAAATCAGAAGCTGGAGAAATTGTTATGGCTAATATTGACGTAGCTATGACTCATGATCTAACTGGTCCCTTATCAATTGAATCATTTAATAAAATTGGAACAAAGAAAGTATGGGATCCTAGTAAAATTGTTATACCTTTTGATCATCAGGTTCCTGCTGATTCTTTAGATGCAGCTAATAATCATATAATTATGAGAAAATTTGTAAAAGAACAGGGAATTGAAAACTTTTATGATGTTAATGAAGGAGTTTGTCATCAAATCCTTCCTGAACTAGGACATGTTGTTCCAGGAGATGTGATTGTTGGAACAGATTCACACACTTGTACTCATGGTGCATTAGGTGCTTTTGCAACTGGAATTGGATCAACTGATATGGCCATGGTCTTTTCAACAGGTCAGCTATGGTTTAAAGTTCCAGAAACAATACAATTTAATATAGAAGGAACTTTAAAAGAAAATGTTTATGCAAAAGACGTCATATTAAATATTATAGGTCAAATTGGAGCTGATGGAGCTACTTACAAAGCATGTGAATTTACAGGAGATACTGTAGCTAATATGTCAGTTTCAGATAGAATGGTTTTATGTAATATGGCAATAGAAATGGGTGGAAAAACTGGTCTTGTTGAGGTAGATGACAAAACATTGAAATATATAAAAAATCGATCATCTAAACCATATGAAGTTTTTAAAACAGATACCGATGCTCCATCACTTGAAACAATAGCTATTGATGTTAGTGATTTAGAACCTCAAATAGCTTGTCCCCATAATGTAGATAATGTCAAACCCGCATCAGAACTTGACGTGGAAATTGATCAAGTCTTTTTAGGCTCATGTACAAATGGAAGAATAAGTGATATGCGAGAAGCAGCTGAAATATTAAAGGGGAAAAAAATAGCTAATGGAGTAAGAATGCTTGTTATTCCAGCATCAAAAGAAGTATACACTAAATCTCTAAATGAAGGACTTATAAATATTTTTGTAGATGCAGGTGCATTAGTTTGTAATCCTTGTTGTGGACCATGTCTTGGTGGCCATATTGGACTCATTGGACCAGGTGAAGTAAGTCTTTCAACTTCAAACAGAAATTTCAAGGGAAGACAAGGTAGTCCAGATGGAGAAGTTTATTTATCATCTGCAGCTGTAGCTGCTGCTTCAGCTATTGAAGGAAGAATTGTTTTACCTCAATAGCTATGTTTTATTTATTAAAACCTTATTTTAGGAGTTATATTAATGAAAGGAAAAGTTTGGAAGTTTGGAGATGATATTGATACTGACATCATCATCCCAGGAAGATATTTAGTTGTTACTGATCCTGATAAATTAGCTAAGCACTGTATGGAAGGTTTAGATCCTGATTTTAATGAAAAAGTTTCTGATGGAGATATAATTGTAGCTGGAAAGAATTTTGGCTGTGGATCTTCTAGAGAACATGCTCCCCTTGCTCTTCAAGGAGCAGGTATTGGAGCAGTGATTGCTGAATCTTTTGCAAGAATATTTTATAGAAATGCTACAAATGTTGGTATACCTCTTCTTGAAGCACAGAATGTGAGTAAAGTTTTAGAAGAAGGTGAAGAAATAGAAATCAACATGGAAAATGGAATAATTATTTCAGAATCTGGAAAAGAATTTAAATTTAAAAAATTACCTCCATTTATGTTGGAAATTCTTGAAAAAGGTGGTTTAATACCTTATCTTAAAGAAAAAAGTTAATTGAAATAAATATACATCATGGTAATGAAAAATTATGATAATGCTTATTTCAATAGTTAAATAAGATAAGAAGATTTTGTTTTAGATTTTTAATACAATTATTTATCAATTTTATAATTTTAAAATAAAATTATATATCATCAAATAGTGAAATGTAAATTTATTTTTATAAAAAATTAAATATTGAATAAAATTATACCCTCATCAAATAGTGAAATGTAAATTTATTTTTATAAA
>WRMT01000134.1 GCA_009777005.1 Methanobrevibacter sp.
ATATTATTTTAAACTATAAAAAATATTATTTAAAACTATAAAAAATATCATAAATAATTTAATATTTTTAAAATTAAATAATATAATAATTTTTTTTTAAGATATTTATGAAATATTATAATAATTTCCTTTTTAAAAAAATTTTATAATATTTTTTTATTAAAAATATAAAAAAACTGACTTATATCACACTTCCAGATTGAAAAATAAATAAAAAAAGGCTAATATATTATTATCTTATCAAAATTTAATTTAAGAGCTATAAAATGAAAATTGGTTTAGTTTACGTTAAAGGGTCTGTTCCTGGGTTTGAAGATTTTGGAAACCTTCCTACAGATTTAGTGAAATCAAATGGACTTGTTAATGGAGTGAAAGCATCTAAAGAGTTAGATGGAATTATAATTCCTGGAGGAACTATAGTTGAATCTGAGTCAATTACAGATGATTTAGCTAGTGAGATAAAAAAAATAGCTAATGATGGGAAGTTTGTAATGGGAATATGTTCTGGTTTTCAAAGTTTAGCTATTCAAACAGATATTGGAAGAAAATCACCATGTCCAATAATAAAAAAAGGACTTGGGCTTCTAAATGTGAAATTTTCACCAATGATAAGTAATGATCAAGTAGAAGCAATAGCTACTGATAAATCCTTTTTAACAAAAAATATTGATAAAACCGAAACAATTACTGGTTTTCACTCCCATACCTATGGCCATATAGAAGGAGAAGCTAGTCCAATATTTTATTCTAATGTAAAACGAGTAAATTACACTGATGTTGAAAAAGGTAAAAATCAAGTATTAGCTGGAGTTGCAAATGATGATGGAAATGTTGTCGGGTCAATGATTCATGGTTGTCTTGATGAAAATCCTGTACTAGTAGAAAATCTTTTTGATTTTTTAGGAGCTAGTCCAAATGACATTGATAAAACGTTTAAAGCTAATGAAAGACTTAAAAATATTATAAAAACAGAATTAGCTATTGATTCTGGAATTAATCTTAAAAATAGTAAGTATTGTACAGAATTTAAAAAGTTACTTTTAAACTCAATGAATAAAAAAAATGTTGAAGATAAAAGCAATGAGATTGAAAATAGTGTTTTCTCAGTAGGTAAAGCTAATAATAATTATAATAATAACAATATTCCACCAATGCTCATGATTGGAAGCACTGGATCTGACTCTGGTAAAACATTTATTACAACAGGAATAGCTGGAGCATTGAGAAAAAGAGGATTAAATGTAGGAATTTTAAAAGTCGGGCCAGATATTAGAGACATACAACCATCCCTTTACTTGACTAAAGGAAAAATGGAAGATTTTGCTTCTATTAAAATAGGTCATCTTGGTTGGATGGATATTGAAAAAGCATTGAAAAGATTGAAAAATTCAAATTATGATTTAGTACTTATTGAAGGAGTAATGAGTGTATTTACAGGTCTTTTAAATGAAAAAATCCCATATTCAGCTAGTGAAATAGCTATTTCTTCAAATATTCCAATGTTACTAACAACAGGAGTTAGCAAAGGAGGAATCGAATCAGCAGCTATTGATGTTGTTTCACATGCCAAAAGTTTGAAAAAAATGGGAATAGCTATTAATGGAATAGTACTTAACAAAGTCTATGATATGAAGATATTTAACCAAGTAGTAACTTTTATTAAAGATAATACTGGTGTTGATCCAATAGCTATTGCTAAAATCAAGATGGATGAAAGAAGTACAACACCAGAAGTTGAGATAAAGCTAGAAGAATTTTCATTAGCTGCACTTGATACTATTGAAAAATATCTTGATTTAGAAAAAATTATTAATATGGCAGCTATTCCCAAATTTAAAGGATATTTATCATTTGAAGATATAAAAGCTATTTTTAAAAATTAAAAATTCTATTATTTTTATTTATCATCAAATTATTCATTATTAAAATTATTATTTTTAAAGAAGAAATTTTTGCTTTTCTATAATTTCTATTTATCATCAAATTATTCATTATTAAAATTATTATTCTTAAAAAAGAAATTTTTGCTTTTCTATAATTTCTATTTATCATCAAACTATTCATTATTAAAATTATTATTCTTAAAAAAGAAATTTTTGCTTTTCTATAATTTCTATTTATCATCAAATAAATCTTTATTAAAATCATTATTCTTATTGAACTTTTTATTTTAAATTAAATGATTATTATTACTTATTTTTAATATTAATATTGTTAATATTCATAAAAATAAAATTAATCAAATTATTATCCTTTAATAAAGTTATTATTTTAAAAAATAGTGTCTTTCACTTAAATGAAAAAAATTAGCTTAAATTTTTTAATCTCTAATAATAAAATTTTAAAACTTAAGATTAAAAATAAATTTATTAAAAAAATAATTAAAAAATTAAATAAAAAAATCACATATATTAAAAATTTAAAAAAAATAAAAAAATAATATATAAAAAATATAAAAAAAATAATTAAAAAATCAAGCTGAAAAAATATTTAATAAATGTAAATTAAGTTTAAACATTAAAAAACATTCAGGGATTATTTATTTTCTTTTAATTTATAAAAATAGCTATTTTTTCAAATATAAAATTATCCTCGATAATTAAAGTTTTAATATCTTATCTTTCTTATATAAAACTAAAACGATTAAAAATCCCAACAAAGTTACAGTTGAAAAAATTATACTGACAAATGGATCTGAACCTTTAACAGAAAATAAAGTTCCAAAATTATCCATTGATCCTTCTCCACCTACAATTACAAATGCAAAGAAATTATTTGCTAAATGAGCTCCAGTTGACCATTCTATTCCATTATCCAATAATGTATAAATACTCCAAATAATCCCTACAATAAATGCAGAATAAACATACAAGGTCATGGATAATATTTCATCTCCATTTAATAAGTGTGCAAAGCCAAATGCAAGAGAACTAATTGTTATTATAATAATTGGGTTTTTGATTTTTAAGCTCAATCCCTGATTTAAATATCCTCTGAAAAATAGCTCTTCAAAAGTTACTTGAATTGGAATAGCTATTAAAAATAAAAGGAACAATGTAGAAAAGTTTCTTAAATCCCAGTTTAATGTGAAATCTTCAGGATAAAGTATAAAAGCTATTGTTTCAATAATAATTAAGAATAATGACCAGATTAAAAATCCTTTAAAGAATCTATTCCAGTGAATTCTCTCTATCCAAGTTCTTGTTCTGCCAAAAACATCATATTTATCTACAGTATTAATCAAAGACCTTATGTTTCTTTTATGTAAAACTTCTAAAAACACTAAAAGGAAAATAGTTGGAATTGAAAATGAAAAAAAGATACTAATAAAATAAAATATCTTATCAAAATCAGAATCCCCTATTAAAACTAGTTGAAAAGCTAAAAAAATGATTAAATAAAATAAAGATATGAACTGTGCTACACCAAAACTCATTACAGTGGTTAGAGCATATCTCCAAAAATTATTTTTGCCTTGTTTTGCATTGTCTAAAAATTTATTAGTCATTAGTATAAAATCCTACAAAATCAATATCCTAGAAAATCAATATTATATATATTTTGTAAATAGAATAAATAATTTTTGTATCAAAAAAATTTATTAAATTTTAAAAAAAAAGTGATTATCTCAACTTTAATTATTTTCAATGAAAAGAATTTATTAAAAGTGGAGAATATAATATATTTTCAAGAAAAAATTATTAAATCATGGGAATATGATTAAAAAGTAATATTTTTATTTTTTAAAAAAAATTGTAAATTATTTATTTCATGATTATTAATTAATAGCTATTTAGTTTTTTAAAATTAATTTAATAATTTTTTATTATTTTAAATTATTTTTTAATAGATTTTTATAACATTGTTACATATTTTTTTGTTTACATTCTCTCTCATTTACATAAACTATTTAATACTCAAAAATAATAATAAACAAAATAAGGATGATGACTTATGGAAAAAAAAAGAAATAAAAAAATTAAAGAAAAAAATTTAAAAACGGCATTAATATTATTAATTCTATTCTGCGTGAGTATAACACCTTTAATACTGGCTGAAGAAGCTAGTGCAGCATCGGTTAGCTATGAATACCAAGTATTTGAATTGATAAATGAAGAAAGAGGAAAATTTAACCTTGCACCATTGAAAATTGATAAAGAATTATCTAATGCTGCGACAATAAGATGTAGCGAAATAAAAACAAGTTTTAGTCACATTAGACCTAATGGTGCTCAATGGTATAGTGTTTCATCCAAAGCAAATAGTGAAAACCTTGCACGAGGATCAACAACCCCACAAGATGTTGTTTCAGGTTGGATGGCTTCAAATTCCCATAGACCCAATATTTTAAATCCTAACTTTAAAAGTACAGGTATAGCATATCTTAGTGGAAATCCTACATGTTGGGTACAATTATTTTCTATAGACGAGGCAAGTGATACAATTAGTTCTCCCCCAAATACAAATGGAGGAGGAACCACACCCAATACAAGTGGAAGTGGAACCACACCCAATACAAGTGGAGGAGGAACCACACCCAATACAAGTGGAGGTGGAACTACATCTAATACTGGTGGAGGAACCACAAATAGTACTAGCGGAGGAGGAACTTCGACCAATCTAAAAAACAGCACTCCATCATCTGTTAAACCAGCGACCCCCTCATTTTCTTTAGTTAGTGGCAGTAAAAGAATAGCTATTAAATGGAAGAAAGTTTCAAAAGCTAATGGATATGAAATTTACAGATCCACAAGTAAAAATGGAAAATATTCTCGCATAAAAACTGTGACAAAAAGAGATACTGTTCAATATATAGATAAAAACCTCAAAAAGAAAAAAAAATACTTCTATAGAATTAGATCATACACTGTAAACAATGGTAAAAAAGTCTTCAGTAATGCCAGTCCTAAAAAATCAAAAACTACGAAATAAGACACAAAACAGTTTATAAAAATCATTACTTTTTTTTTTTTAAATTAATTTTCTCTAATACTTCATATTAAGTTTGAAAACTTTTATGGAAAGCAGTAGCTGAATAAATAAATTCTTTAAAAAAATAGCTATAAATTTATCAAGTTCGTTATAGCATGATTTAACGAAGTTAAAATCTTAGTTTTGTTCCGTTGTTAATATTTATTGACATACTCTCCGACTGATTATTTTGTGAAGTTTCAGTCGGAGATTCTTGCTCTCTAACAATTATATTATATTGCTAAGCTACAGTTTCTTGTTTAGATAGAACTAATGTTCCATAGTGACACAAGCTTAAATTCCCATTTTATCCAATGGTACATTCTTTATTTATTCTAATAGCTTCGTTTAAAATATTGATACTTGCATTTATATCTCGGTCATGCTGTGTTCCACATTCAGAACAAGTCCATTTCCTAATAGCTAATGTTAAATCTTCATATTTCCATCCACAACAGCTGCAAAGTTTGGATGATGGGAAAAATCTATCAACTTGTATGAATATTTTATCATACCATTCACTTTTGTATTTTATCATGTCGACTAGTCGAGTCCATGCTATTTGACTAATACTATGACTTAAACGACGATTACGTATCATATTCTTTGGTTGTAGTTTTTCCAAACCAATAAGATCAAAGAATTGTACTATTTCTGTGGATAGTTTCTGATACTCATCATTCCTGATATTAAAAACCTTATTATATAGTTTATGAAGTTTAGCCACATTCTTTTTCCAGTTTTTAGATCCTTTGATTTTTCTTGATAAGTTCTTATTGTGTTTGGCTATTTGTGATTCTATTTTAGCTAGGCGAGTGATTGGTTTTCTCTTTTCACCATTACTAAAAGTCACCAAATCAGTTAAACCAATATCAATACCAACACTAAGATTAGTCTTGGGTAGTGGTTCTACTATAACATTTTTACAGTTTAATACTGCGAACCATCTGCCATTTTCAAATTTAACAGTAGCTGAAAGTATATCTCCTTTGATTATGCGATTATCCTTGTACTTTACAAATCCACATTTAGGTAATTTTAACTTATTGTTTTCAAATCGTATGCTATTGTTATTATTTTTTAACCGAATACTTTGCACTGGGTTTTTTTTACTCTTGAAACAAGGATAATCATTCTGTTTGTTGAAAAATCTTTTAAAACTGTCATTGTAGATGTCGCAGGTTGATTGTAAGCTAGTACTTTCACCATCTCTAAGGAAAGAATATGTTTTTTTGAAGTAGTTAAGCCAATTATTAGTAGCTGAACGATTAATACTTGGTCTATGATTATGGGGATTGATTCTTGGATTATTAACCACAACATCAAAGATTAACTTGTTATTACCAAGTAATTGATTGAATACAAACCTATTGTATCCAAAATTCTCATGTAGTGAGTTTTGAATGGTTTTGTTAGGATATATCCTAATCTTAAAAGACTTAACTACTGTTTTCATGTTATTCTATATGTTGAATGTTGATTTTTGTTTAAATTGAATTTATAGATGTTATTATGTATTTTAAGCTATTTAAAACTTTTT
Organism: Methanobrevibacter sp.; assembly: GCA_009777005.1. Taxonomy (GTDB): domain Archaea; phylum Methanobacteriota; class Methanobacteria; order Methanobacteriales; family Methanobacteriaceae; genus Methanorudis. The sequence goes on from WRMT01000134.1 coordinate 6,512, forward strand.
TTTTAGCCCATATACTGAAATTCATCTATGACTGAAGTATTCTTTTGAGATTCAGTCATAGTATTCTTTCAGGACTTAGATAAAATAAATTTTCAAGATTTATATTGATAAATTCGTTCCACCTAAAACTTTTGAATGAATCTTTTTCTAAATAAATAAAAAGTATTTCTATTAATAAAAAAACAACAACAATGCCCCCAAAAAAACAGGGAAAAAATAATTAAAATAAAAAAAAAATCTCAATGAGAAAATAATCAAAATTTAAAAATAAAAAAGTTTTAATTTGAAAAATAAATAGCTATAGATTAGTTTTTTAAGTATTCTTCAATTACAATATTCCCATCCATGAAAATAAGATTGTGTTCTTCAGCATATTCTCGGGCATTAGCTACTGATTTTGCTTCTCCAGTGTTGCCATCCATCATTTCACAAACAACAGTTATCGGAGTTATTCCTGCCATTTCAGCCATAGCTAATCCTATTTCAGTATGTCCTTGTCTATTTTTTAAAAGATTATCTGCCCCTCTTAGAAAGGAAACATGACCTGGTGATCTAAATTCTTTTCCAAAGTCAGAGAATCTTTCTTCTTTGCATAGTTTAGCTATGTTACTGATAGTAAGTGCCCTATCGTTATCAGTTATTCCTGTAAAAGTCTTTCTATGATTTGCCCACACAGAAAAGGAAGATCTTTCATCATAAGGAATATCATTTGGTGTTAATTCACCAAGAACTGGATATTTTTCCTTAGCTACATCCATTACATCAGTCATAAAAGGCAATCCTAATTTATCACACAAATTTGGGTGAATACATGTGCAAATCAATCCTCCAGCATCTTCTCTCATAGTAGCTACTTCACGATTTGTTACAAACTCTGCACCAATTATCATGTCAGTTTCACTTTCTCTTTTCTCATCATCAAACATGAGAATGAATTCACCATTTTTTAATGCTTTTAATGCTTTTTTTAACATGATTTTTACCTTCATTAAATATATAGCTATTTTTAAGAATTAGCTGATTAATCGATATTACTTATTTTAGAATTAAGATGATTTCATTAGCTATTAATATAATTTTTAAAAAGTTTTTAAGATTTAGTAGATTTCATAAAGAGGTTATATAATTTTTAAAAAGTTTTTAAGATTTAAGATGATTTCATTAAGTGTTTAATATAAGTTTCTTAAATAATTTTTTTATATTTATGATTGTTTTTATATCTCTAAATTTTATATGTATAAACTTTATATATCAAATTTTTAGAATAAAAATTTATTTAATTTGTTTAAAGAAATAATTAATAATTTAAGTAATTAACAATTTATTAAAAATCATATATTTATAATTTTCTAAAAATAAAATAGCTAATGGACAATTAATTTTAATGAACAAAATTATGTTTTTTAAATTTTAATTAAAAAATATTTAAATTATTTTTAAAATAATTTTTATAAAAGTATTTTTGTTCATGAAACAATATATTAATTGTGAAAAAGTTGTATAAAATAATAAGAAGAATAATGTTTTTTT
>WRMT01000135.1 GCA_009777005.1 Methanobrevibacter sp.
TCGTCAAGATTTAGTTTACTTGAAGACACTTTAACAGTTGCATTAGGCTCAGTTTTTCCTTTAACAGTATATGAAGTTTGATATTCACTTAGTGTATCTGATGTTTTTTCTAAAGATAATGCTGTTGTGGGCACTGCTGGTTTTGCTGGTTCTTCATCACTACCAATACACCCACTAACAACAACAGTAGCCATTATTAGTACTATTATTAATCCAATTAATTTTTTTTTCATATTTTTAACCCATTTATTCTTTGATTTCTATATACAACAATATCCTTTATCAGTTAATAAAATTTGATACATGTGATCCTCTTAATTTATAAAAAATTTTTATTCTCCTATCAATTTCATGAAATTAAATTGAAAAATTCTAAAACTTGTAAGATATATTTCCATTTTGTTAAGATTTAATTTTACTAGCAGTTTTAGATTATAGAGCATATTTTAAAATTTCATCAGCAGCCTAAATATTTAAACTTGACTCTAAATCATTTTTTCCTTCATAAAAATTGAAATCCACTTCAGGATGTTTCCATACGAGTGAACAGTCGTTTCCTTCAAATTTTATTACTTTTAAAAGATCTGAATTCATATCTATTCTCCTATTTTATAAAAACAGTGAATAATATCATATTTTAACAATATGACGTGTTATTATTCATGAGGTATTTTTGATTATTATAATATTTAAATTTTAAGTATTTTTGAAGTATATTTAAAGGTAGTTTAAAGTGTAATAATTCCGATTATATTTTGTCATTAAATAAGTAATGAACTAAAAAAGAGTGATAAGCTAGGATTTGTTAGAGTATCACGATATAAAAACAATATTTTGCTTTTTATCATAGAAAGTGTGAAAATGTTTTCAAAAATAGTTTATTTTGTTGATTTACGTGATAAATGCATCGCCAATATCATAAATATTTAAAAGAAACAAGCACATTGTATGTTTAAATGAAAATACAAAGAATGAAAATAGTATAAACTAAGTGATGGAGGTAAAAAAACAATTATAATGCTTATCACCAATGAAAAAAACTGGCTATCTTAAAAAATTTACATGGATATTTTATACAAAATAAAGTTATTTTAAATTCCTTTGAAAATGAGAAAAAGTTAATTATTGTATGTTTTTAGAAGATATATGGAGAAATTACAAGCTTAAAAAAATCCCAAAAATTTGATTATACTATAATTTCGACCTCACTTAAATGACGGAGCAATAGTAATATTAGTAAGATTAAAAAAAAAAAAAAGTTTCTTTCTCTACAATGAATAGTAGAATGTTTACTTTGATATATACACTTTTTATTGAAATTGTGTAAATGATCAATAATATTGCTTTCATCCAATCCTATGACCATAAAATCATTACCCCATAAACACCATTTTTCTTATATTTTAATAAAATGTTTTAAAAAAATTAATAAGTATGAAAACATCCCAAAATCACAAATTAGGCTCTAAACGTTTTATCATCAAACCCATGAATACCACAATCATTGGAAAAAAGAATACATACATAATAAGGACTACCTCACTTGGAACTATATCTCCCATAACTGTAGAAGCTGCCATCAGCATGATTAAAAGTATTACTGGCCCTAAAATAGCTAAAAACGTGTAAAACATTATAAAAGCATTTAATTTTTGAGAATAATCTTTTAACTTCATTTGAAGATCATAAGTAATGTCTTCAGCTATGATATTAAGAGTATTGGATAAATTTCCACCGGTTCTAAGTGTTCCAATAATTTGTTGAACCGCTCTATCTAATCCATTAGATGAAACTCTCTTAGACATATTCATAAGAGAATTTTCTGTGTTTTCTCCATATTTTATCTCTTCAAGAACTCTGGAAAACTCTTCAGAAAGTGCTCCATAGTCATGTGTAGCTATTGAATTTAATGTATCATGTAATCCTTTACCCGATTTAAGTTCTGTTACCATGTGTCTTAAAGCGTAGGGAAGTTCCTTTGAAATTTCAGAATATCTCTTCTTTTCTTCCATCTTTGGAAAGTAAAAAATTAGAAAAAATACAATCAAGCCAATCAATATAATAGCTAATACTATTTCAAAACCAAGGAAGATGTAGGATAAAACAGCGACAATAGCTAAAATTACTATAATTAAAGGGATAGCTATTTTTATATCAATTTTTTCTTTAATAGTGAGGAAGAATGTATTATTTAGAGAATATTTCTCATTAGAGTTTTTATAATTATTATTAATATTATTTTTATTTTTAAAAATATCATTAAAGTTATTTAAACCCATATTTTGAGGATTATTATTACTGGAATCAAACTGGTTTTTAAGTTCTTTGAATATTAATTCTTGATCATTATCACTATTCAGGTATAATTTATTTTTAATATTAGAATAAAGATTTTTTAATAAATCATTTTCAGGGTTATTGCTTTTAATTTCATTATTTTTGTCATTATTTATGCATAATTTATTTTTAATATTAGAATAAAGATTTTTTAACAAATTATTTTCATGGTTATTATTATTTTTACTTTTATTATAATTATTATCATTATTTTTATGATTTAATAAATTTTCATCCTTAAAATCATTTTTATCCTTTATTTTATTGAACATATCATTATAATCGTTATTAAAATCATTTTTATTTTTTTTAAAATCTTCATTATTATTTGAAGATTTAAATGAATCTTTAGAAAAATTAGCTAATTTAAAAAAAATAGAACCTAAAAGATTCATTATTTTCAAGAGAAAATCTATAAAAAATAAAAATAAATCAGCTATTAGCTTAAAAAAATTTTTTAAAATAACTATCCCTCCAATAATAAAACCATACCCTTAAAAACTCAAATAAAACAATAATACTTAAAATAAGTAAAACCCACTAAAATAGCTTTAATAAAGTAATAATCTCTAAAATAAGTTAGATTATATTAGAAAAAATCATTTAATCCCTAAAATTTAAAATATAGTTTATTAAATTTTCAGAGTCTGAATAATAATTTTCAATAATATTTGTTACTTCATTACTAGATCTTATTTTGTTTTTAACTAGAAAATCTAAGACTAATTTTCTCCTAGCTATTTCTTCATCTAATTTTTTTGGAGAAACACCTCTCATATTAGCTATTGTTCTTAAAGTATTGCTAGCTATAGATATATTTTGAATTTCATCTTTTTCTGGATTCCATTGAAATAGCTTATTTAATTGAATTGTTCCTTCTTCCATTCCTACAACTTCAACAACTTCATTTATCCGTCTAATTGACACACCATCTGATTTATAAATCCTATTTTGCATTATAATAAAATCAATAGCTGAAATCATAATTTTAGGAACATTCATTGGAGAATTTGTTAATCTTGTTATGGTTTCTCTTGCATTATTTGCATGTAATGTTCCAAATCCAGAGTGACCAGTGTTTAAAGCTGTAAAAAGTGTTATAGCTTCTTCTCCTCTTACCTCACCAACAATTATCCTATCAGGTCGTTGTCTTAGTGAATTTTTAACCAAATCATCCATATTAAGTTCTCCTTTGTTTTCGATGTTTGTTGGTCTTGTTTCCATTCTAACAACGTGTTTATGATGAATTTGAAGTTCTAATGTATCTTCAATTGTTATTATTCTCTCTTTAGGATTGATAAAAGATGATAAGGCATTGAGTGTTGTGGTCTTTCCAGAGCTTGTTCCTCCTGAAATAATTGCATTAGCTGATTTAACTCCCATTCCATCAAAACACAACCAGAAAAATGCGGCTAAGTCAGAATTTAAGGTTTTTAAATTTATTAAATCTACAATAGTTAATGGGTCTTTTTTAAATTTACGAATAGTTAATGATGGACCATCTGCAGATACTGGAGGAAGGGTAGCATTTACCCGTGATCCATCAGGAAGTCTTCCATCTAATATAGGAGATTCTTTATCAATTCTTCTGCTGATTTGTCTAGCTATTGAATCAATGATTGAAATTATTTCTTCATCATTTTTAAATATTAAATTAGACTCCATCATACCATATTCTCTATGATAAACAAAAACAGGTTTATTTATACCTATTATCATTATTTCTTCTAATTCATCATCTTTTATTAAAGGATCTATTTCACCATAACCTAAAATTTCCTGATAAAAGTCATTAGCTAATTTTTCTAAATATTTAAAATGATTTTTCTCCTCTATTGGAACTTTAATTTGGTTTTTTGAAATATTTGATAAATTAATATCTGAATCAGGATCTAGATTAGAAATGTTTGATATATTGAACTTTGAAAAATTATCTGAATCAGGGTAAAAGCTATTGTCCATATTGTTATCATGCGATAATGGTAATTTAACTTTTAAAAAATCTTTTATATCATTTAAAAGAGCTAATTCATTAATTTGAAAATTATCTCCAGATGAAATAGCTAAGTCTACTAAGCTATTTCTTAAATCCTCTAACAATTTTTTTTCTTCTTTTGAAAACTCTGATTTAACCAATTCATAAATTGGAACTAAATTTTTCTTATTTTTCATTTTATTTTGAATCGACATGAAATATTACCAAAATTATTCTTATTTTAATAGACAAAACATTTAAAATATTAATAATAAAGAGAGTTTGTAAAAATTTTACTTCTGAAAAAAAATCCTAATAATAATTACAATAAAGTAAAAAAATAAAAAACAAAAATTTAATTATAATTATTATTATAAAGCTTATTATTAATATTACTAATAATAATTTATAATACTTTATTAATAAAAGTTATGATTTTTATTATAATATTATAAAAGTTTTTGGAAATATATAAAGATCTTAAAAAAAAGATATTTTATAGGAAATAGAAAAAAAGAGGATTTTATGACAATGGAATGTTCATGTGAAAATAACTGTATAATCACGTCCAAAGAGATAGAAAAATCTTTATCAGCTAATGATCCATGCCCTCAATGTAAGGAAATTAGTATTAAAAAATTTAAACCAATATCAGAGCAATTTTCTTTAAATAGTATTAATAGTGAATTTGGAAAGTGTAGCTGTGGTAAACGATCACTTGACTCAGTAATGGCCCATGTTTTAAAAGTTATTTTAGATTTAAATATTGATATTGGAAAAGACACACTTAGAAATGGACCTCTACCTTTAATCACTCCTTTTTACACAACACAAAAACCATTATTCATTGATGAAAACTCTTTAGTAATATTAGATAATAGATTAGAAAAAAAAGAAGGGAAATATATTGTGGAGAATGTTAAAGAGGTTAAAGGAGTTTTAAAAGGAAGTTCTCATGATACCGTTGGAATTAAAGATTCAGAGAGCTCAGCTATTGTATATGAACGTCTTTCAGGCTGCGATATTAGGTGTGATATCATTAACTCTCCTTTAGAACCAATAGCTATAAACAAAATTCAGAGTTTAAGCTATTTAGAATTTCCAAAATCTATGGAAAATAAAATAATGAAGTTGTGTAGCTATATTAAATCAAAACACTATTCTTCAGAAGAAATAGCTAATTTAAAAATATTAGATGGAACTTGTGGAAATGGGTCCCTGGGAATATTTTTATTAAAATATGGTGTGAAAAAAGTAATTTTTAATGATATTTGGTATCCAGCTACTATTTCAAGCAGTATAAACCTTGAATCCAATGGATTTAAAGTTAACTTTTTAAATGTAAATAAAAAAAATAATAATAAAAATAATAATAAAAATAATAATAATTTAAATATTAGTAATTTTTTTAATATGGATAATTGTATTAATAATTATAATTTTGAAAAAAATGAAATAGAAAATTTTGATAAAAATAAAAATGATAATGTTGATGAAAATAATATTATTAGTCCTTTAAACTACAAAATAGCTGAAGGAGAAAAATTTGAAGTTTATAACTTAGCTATTGAAAATTTAGCTAATAATTTAGAAAATAAGCATAAAATTGATTTGTGTATCCTTGATTGTTTCCCAGATGCAAATACTAGTAAATTTGAAAAAATAGCTAAATCAATAGCTAATGAGGTCTGGATTATTTAATAATAAGCCTAACAGTTACACAACCATTATTAAAACCCTTACTCCCCATTAACATTCATAAAACCCTCACTCTTCACAACCTTTCCTAAAACATCTACTCTACCATTTCATAAAACCCTCACTCTTCACAACCCTTCATAAAACATCTAATCTACCATTTCATAAAACCCTCACTCTTCACAACCATTCATAAAACATCTAATCTACCATTTCATAAAACCCTCATTTTACACAATCTTCCTTACTGGTTGATGAATTTTAATCAATACTTCCTCTTCATGACTTTCAGGAATTTTATCCTCGAAAATATATAAAGGAAGACCAAGACGTTGAAATTCATTTTCTTCAGCATATTTTTTAATAATATCATGAGTACTTTTAAGAGTAGCTATTGGTCCATAATGAGTATAAAATAAAGCCTTATGTCCAGGAAAATCTAATACTTTTATAATATCTTCAACATTTCTATCTACGGGAATTCCTATTTCATAGCGAATGTTTTCTGGAGATAAGCTATGTGGATGGTCAATAAATCTTAAATAATGATGTCCTGAAGTTTTAATATTATTTTTTTCAATCCAATCCAATAAATCTGTTTTAATTTTAATAATCTTTTCAAAAGAACCAATTTGTCTTATAAAGGCAACCTGATGTCCTTTAACTCTTTTTCTTTTAATTTTCTCTAACTTGATATTTTTATCAAAATTAAAATCAATAATATCCATTCTAACTTCAGTAAGTAAATCATCACTGCTTACATCAAAAATACTATTTAAATAAACCTCTTCAGCAAAATCAATTATTTCAAGATTATTTTCAAATGCATAATCTACCATCATTCGAGTAACACTAGGAATATTAACATAAGGTCCTTTATATATAGCAGATAAAACATCGCGTTCTGGAATTTCCATAACTTTCAGATTACTTTCCTCTTTAATATCTTTGTTCACAGGTATGCTAACTTTAAAAACCATTCCTTCAGGATAAACACCCTCTGGATTTACGCGATACTGAAAATGAACTGCATTTACTTCTATATTGTTATTTTCAGCCCATCGAAGTAAATCTACACGAACCTTAAAAACATCTTCAATAGATCCCTGATGTTCCATAGTGACCATCTTTTGTTTTTTAATTGTTTTTCTTTCAATTTCATTAACTAAAGGAACATATTGGATATTTTCAGGTTTGAAATCTAATACTGTGAATTGAACTTCAGTTAACAATTCATCAGCTTTTACTTCAAAAGGATCATTAAAATAAATTTCAGTGGGAGAGTCCATAGGTGCTAAATCATTCTTTCGTGCATAATTTGATAATACTCCATGAACAGAAGGAAGATTAAAATAAGGTCCTTTATATAATGCAGATAAAACATCCCGCCTAGGGACTTCAATAATTCTTACAAAGTTTTTATCTTTAATTTTATCTCTTACACGTATTCCAAGCTCAAAAAATATATCATCAGATGATAAATCTTGGTGTTTTGAATCAAATCTAGAATAATAATTTCCTGTATTTTTAAAATTGTTGTTTTTAATCCACTCATTTATCTGTTTGTAAATTAAATTAAATTCTTCTATAGACCCCTTATGATTTATATTAGCCACATGACCTGCTTCCACTGATTCAATTTTAACCTCTTTATCCATTAAATCCCCCAAATCGAAAAATATTTTTAATCACATCCCATATTAAAAAAAATACCATATAGCTATTAATCAAAGATTATTAATCATATACAGAATATTAATAAAAACATCATATTTTTATTATAGTTTAACACAAAAAGTATAAAAGTAATTAAGTATAATATTGTGTATGGCTAATATGATACAAAAAAAGGTTGATATGAGTATTAACAGGAAAGATTTGAGAAAACTTGTTAAGAAACATAAGCAGGAAGCTGATGTTTTAAGAAAATTATATTTAATTCAATTGCTTTATGATGGAAAGACTGTTGAAAAAGCTAGTGAGCTGATGGATGTTAGTTTATCTACTGGTCATCGATGGTTG
>WRMT01000136.1 GCA_009777005.1 Methanobrevibacter sp.
TTCGAAGATTTAGGGAAAAAAGCTTTGGATAATCGTTTAAGAAAAAAATTACCTAAAAATATTATAAGAAAAGATAAATATAAATATTATAAAGAGAATATAAATACTATAGTTGAAGACTATAATAATCAATTTAATAAGTAGGGGATTAAATTTGAATATACTCCCTACAAGTTAATGAGGTGATTTTTCATGAAAAGTAATATAATTTTAAATGATTGGGTTATTAAAAATCCTCGTTTCGTTGATCGTTATGAACCTTTTCATGAAGAATCAGAAATTATATTTGTTTTAAAAGAACTTAAGGGCGAAGAAAGAAAAGAGTTCATACGGTTAGAAGAAGAACAGAATCCTGTTCATTTTAATGATTTGAGAGAAAGGCGTCCAGATTTGTTTGAATAAATTATTTATTTTTTTATTTTAATTTCACTTACTTAAGCCAATGGCTCCTGTGTTGGGTTGTTGGCTTTTTTAAGCCAAAAATTTCATTATAATACCTTCTTATTTTTTATTTTAAACTAGTTTATAATCTTATATTAGCGAAAATTATATCAAAGCAAGTTCTATTAGAAGTTCCACGAAGTTATAGAACAACTACAACCAATTGGTAAATTTAAAACTATGGATCATGAAGTGTTTCATATACGAGACAATTTTAGGCTTGATGGTACACATGCTAAACATCACATATCTGGTTCTCTAAATTATAGGAATGCTGTTAAAAACGACACTTTATTTATTAAAAATAAATTCACCCCTAAGGAAATAGAAAAATTAAAAAATGAAGGACGTATATTTGAAACTAATGATGGGAATTATATGCATACAGGATATAGTAAAAAATTTTACAATGAAAACTTGAAAACTTTAAGTGAAGATTGGGCTGAAAGTGGTCAACTATTCTTAAATGATAATGGATTTAAAAAATTATTCCCTTACAGAACCAGAATTATAATACAAAAAATATATTAAATAGGAATTACAAAAAGTGGTTTAATGACAAGTGTAGGAAGTACAGGAATTAATGATTCTGTAGATAGATTTGTTTTTCCAGATGGATCTATTACAGTACATAGATATTTAGGCAGTCCCAATGATGGACCCTGCATGGAAAAGGCAGAAGCAGATTATATGGTGGTTACGAAATATGATAAAGAAGGAAACAGAATTGGTAGAGAATATGTTAAAAATCCTTACAAATTAACTGAAAAAGAGTTAAAATTTCTAGATGCAGATTCTTTAAATCCTCTTGATAAAATTCTTGCAGTGCTTTATAAAGATAGGATTATTAAAAAGTTAGTTGGAGATCCTATTTTTGAGTATTTGGATCCTCCTTATATCATATTATAATTTTAGTTTTAATTTCACTTACTTAAGCCAATAAATCAAAATAGGTTGTTGGTTTTTTTAATCAAAAAATATTACATTACAATCTTGCAATTTTTTTTAAATAATCTTATATTAGCGAAAGCTATATCAATTGAACTATTGGCAGAAAAAGGAAATACTCAAACAATGCTTATTCCACTTAAAAATGATCATTAGCTATTCTTAAAGCACAGTACTCTCCACACATTGAACACATATCATCATCTTCAAGTGAGGAACTTTCTCTGTATTTTTCACATTTTTCTTTATCAAATGATAATTCAAATTGTTTCTCCCAGTCAAAATTCCGTCTTGCTTTGGACATAGCTAATTCATCTTTCCATGCAGATTCCAATCCAAGTGCAACATCAGCAGCTTGAACAGCTATTTTAGAAGCAATGACTCCTTCTTTAACATCTTGAAGGTTTGGTATAGCTAAATGTTCTGCTGGTGTAACATAGCATAAAAAGTCTGCTCCATTTTGTGCAGCTATAGCTCCACCAATAGCTGAAGTAATATGATCATAACCTGGAGCTAAGTCAGTGACAATTGGACCTAAAACATAAAAAGGAGCATTAAAGCATAAGGTTTTTTGTATTTGCATATTTGAAGCTATTTGATTCATAGGCATATGACCTGGACCTTCAACCATTACTTGAACATTAGCTTCTTGTGCTCTTTTAACTAAAGCTCCTAAGTTAACTAATTCTTGAATTTGGCAAATATCTGTTCCATCAGATAGACATCCTGGGCGAAGACCATCACCTAAACTTAAAGTTACATCATGTTCATTAGCTATTTCTAAAATATAATCATAATTTTCATATAATGGATTTTCCAGATTATTGTGAATTATCCAAGAAGCTAAAAATGTTCCTCCTCGACTTACAATTCCCATAATCCTATCAGAATTTTGTAATTTTTCCACTAAGTCTTTATTTATTCCACAGTGTAAGGTCATGAAATCAATACCTTCTTTAGCTTGATTTTCAATAGCTTTAAAGATATCATCTTCATTCATATCAACAATGGTTTTATTTTTATTTTGATTAGCTACTCCTGCTTCATAAATTGGAACTGTTCCTATTGGAACATTCACACTTTCTATTATTTTTTTCCTAAATTCATTTAATTTAGGACCAATGCTTAAATCCATTACAGCATCTGCACCATACTCAACAGATACTTTAGCTTTTTCAACTTCAAGATCTATATCTTCCATTTTAGATGATGATCCTATATTAGCATTGATTTTAGTTCGCAGTCCTTGACCAATTCCACAGACCTTAGTGGTTCTATTAAAATTTTTAGGTATTACTACTTTACCACAAGATATTAGATTTATAAGCTTCTTAATATCTATATTTTCATTTTTAGCTACAATTTCAATTTCTTCAGTTATCTTGCCTTTTTTGGCTTCTTTTAATTGTGTCAATGAGATACCTCTTTAAAGTAGCTTAAATAATTTTCATAGCTATTTAAGATTTAAAAAAAATTTATTAAATTAAAGATATTTATTATATAAAAATTAAACTATTTAAGATTTAAAAAAAATTTTAAAATCAAATATTTATTTATAAAAAAATTAAGCAATTTAAGATTTAAAAAAAGATTTATTGAATCATATATATCCTTAGTTTAACCTAATTTTTAGTTATTTTTATAAAATTTCTTTTTTTTTTTAATTAAAAATATCTATTTATTTTATAAAATATAAATTAATAACTATTTATTCTTAAAAATAAAAATTTTAAATAATCTTCCATTAAAATATTAATTTTTCAGATAATTTCTATCCTTAAATAAAAAAAATTTTTAAAAAAAAAGTAAAATGATTAAAATATATTCAATTATGAACTTTAATAAAAAAGCAATAGCTAAATAATCATTATTCTATTTTATTTATAAAAAACATTAAACTAGACTCCATTAACTGAAAAAAAATATAATAGTTAAGTTTAATGATTATTAATATAAGAAATGATAAATAGCTAATTACCTATTAAAGAAGTGGTTTTGGACTTTTTGGATCTTTTTTAGGAGTTAAACCACCAATCTTTTCAATTCTTCTACTTAAAAATTCTTCTCCTTTTTTTGTGACTGCATAAATTGGGATTGATTCTCCTGCTTTCTTAGTAGCTATTTCATCTCCTATTTCACGAATAGGTTTTGAAGCACATGCAGTTATAATATCACAATAATCAAATAGTTTTTTTGATTCTTCCTCATCCAATCCAGTTGTATGAACAGCAAATATATAAATAGCTACATCTTTATTATCTTTTTCAATTTCACGAATTATTTTTAATTCATCAGTATTTGTTACTGTAACTGCAATATTTTTAAAACCCTGTTTAATAGCTAATTCAATTCCTTTCACCTGATTTATAGCTACGGTTTCTGGATTTAAAATATTTTCTTTTCCTATTTTTTCCATTATTTCTGGGATTGGGCTTGTTTTAACTAAACCTGACACCCGACCTCCAACTCCTTGAGCCATTTCACTTTCAGTGATAATTACAGTTCCACAACCTTCACAAACCATAACCGCACAATCAATCATGTTTTCATCTAACAATGTAGAAAAAATCTCAGAAATTCCAAATGATAAGAAATCTTTCATGGATACTACTCTTGAAGGAGAACACATTCCAAAATCTTCTATTCTAAATTCCATATTATTTTTTATTGCTTCTTTATCAATTTTTTCTATTCCCCTATGTTTATGAAAGAGAGGACAGTATTCAATTTTAGAATCTCCAATTTCAATGACTTTTCCATCTCTAATAACTACTTTAGCTTTCCCCATAGCTTCTATAACATGTTCATCCATTAATACCACCTTTATATGATAGAATAATAATATTTATTTTCTTTAACATTTATAAATATTTCTTCTTATTTATAAAATGGATTTAAACAATATTTTATAGTATCTATCATTAGGTTTCAATAAATTTTTCATTAGATAAATTATATTTTCACTTAGAATAATATTTTGTATTAAAATCAAAAGTGACCGTTATAATACTTATTAATATAAAAGTATTACTAATGATTTATAAAAAAAATAATGAAAAAAATTATGCAGTAGCTAGTTCTGCATTTAAATTAGGGATTTGAGAATTATTAGATGTGAATGATTCAACCTCATATTTTTGTGCATTATTATGAATACTAATTTCAAATAAAGCTTTGAGTATTATAGTAGTTTCATTAACCCTTACTTGCATATTAATACCCATATTACTCATAGGATCATTTAAAGAATATTTAGGAACTCTGAGTATTTTTGAAGCATTTAAAATTTCAAGAGCAACTGGAATGTTTTCTTCATCAAAATCTAAAATTATCCCTTCTTCTAACTCGACCGATTCTTTATACTTATAAGGATGTGTCACTCTAATAGCTAATGTATCAAAATGATGTTCATATCTTGATTCAACATCAAAAGAATTTTCAGATTTCATGTTCTTTTTCTCTCCTATGTTTACCAAATGAATATATAGTAACAACTTCGACTTCTTTATAATCATTTATTGCTATAATAATATATAAATCTTCATTAGGCTTTGTTTTGTGTGGGTAAATTAATTTAAATCTATTTTCCCAGGTTTTATTATTCCCTAAAGGTACTTTGTTATTAAGACAGTCTTCAATATAATTAAAGTCTATACCTCTGTTTAACCAGTTTTCTAAAACGTGAGGAGAAATTCTAATATTTTCACACGTTTTAATGATTTCTCTTGCTTGATCAGTATCATAATCAAAAATAGTTATCACCTATCTAAGATTACAAATTCAGTATTATGTATTTGTAATATTTTTTTTAACTATTAATTAAGTTATATTTAATTAATATTTAAAATTTTCATTAATATTTATATTATGAAAAGTATTACTCATGATTTATAAAAAAAATAAAATAATTTAAAAATAAAAAAATAGATTATAAATTAATAGAAAATGAGGATAACTCATTTATTAATTGTTTTTTTTAAATTTTAAAAAATTATTATATTTTAAGAAAAATATTTATCCCTAATATCAGAAAATTAGAGATATTGAACCATTTCTCCATCTTCTGCATCTGGTTTGACTTTTTCCATAGCTTTGTTGAAATACTTCATTTTAACTTCATTAGCTTCAATGTCATCTCTTAAGGTTAACATAGCTGCTTCACGACAAATAGCTTCAATATCTGCTCCAACATATCCCTCAGTATTTTTAGCTAATTTTTCTAATTTTACATCCTTTGCAAGAGGCATATCTTTAGTATGTACCTTAAAAATTCCTAGTCTGCCTTCTTCATTTGGATTTTCAACTTTAATATGTCTGTCAAATCTTCCAGGTCTCATGAGTCCTGGATCAATAATGTCTGGTCTATTGGTTGCAGCTATTATAGCTACATCTTGAAGTTCTTCCATTCCATCAATTTCTGTAAGTAATTGATTTACCACTCTTTGAGTAACTCCAGAATCAGAAGAATATCCTCTTGTACTAGCTATTGAATCGATTTCATCAAAGAATATAACTGTTGGTGCAGTTTGTCTAGCTTTTCTAAATATTTCTCTTACTCCTTTTTCAGATTCTCCAACCCATTTGGACAATAGCTCTGGACCTTTTACTGTAATAAAATTTGCATCACTTTCATTAGCTACTGCTTTTGCAAGTAAGGTTTTACCAGTACCAGGAGAACCAAATAGAATGGTTCCTTTAGGAGGTTTTACACCAAATTTTTCAAAGTTTTCAGGATACTTTAATGGCCATTCAATTGCTTCTTGTAGTTCTTGTTTAGCTTTCTCTAAACCTCCAATATCACTCCATTTAATATTTGGAATTTGTACAAGAACTTCTCTAAGTGCAGATGGTTGAATTTCTCTTAAAGCTTCTTTAAAATCTTCTTTTTTAACTATGATCTTTTTAAGAGTTTCTTCAGGTATCTTTTCATCATCTTTGATTTCTGGAAGAATTCTTCTTAAAACTCTCATAGCTGCTTCTTTACAAAGAGATTCTAAATCAGCTCCTACAAAACCATGAGTTGTATCAGATATTTCATCTAAATCAACATCCTCGTCAAGTGGCATCCCTCTTGTGTGAATTTCCATAACTTCTTTTCTCTCATCCCTATCAGGAACACCAATTTCTATTTCACGATCAAATCTTCCAGGTCGCCTAATAGCTTGATCAAGTGAGTCAGGTCTGTTGGTTGCGCCAATTACAACAACTTGACCTCTTGATTTTAATCCATCCATTAAAGTGAGTAGCTGAGCAACAGTTCGTCTTTCAACTTCACCTGCTGTTTCTTCTCTTTTAGGAGCAATAGCATCTATTTCATCTATGAAAATTATGGAAGGTGCATTTTCTTCTGCTTCTTCAAAGAATTCTCTTAAATTTTCCTCAGATCCCCCAACATATTTACTCATTATTTCTGGACCATTTATTAATATGAAATGAGCATCACTTTCACTAGCTACTGCTTTTGCAAGAAGTGTTTTACCAGTTCCTGGAGGACCATGCATTAAAACACCTTTAGGTGGAGATATTCCAAGTCTTTCAAATAATTCTGGTCTTTTTAAAGGAATTTCTATCATTTCACGGACTTTTTTAACTTCTTCCTTTAAGCCACCAATATCTTCATAGCTAACATTAACTACATTTTTCACACCTTCAATTTTTGATAAATCAACAGGTCCAGGTTGAATTTCAACAAAGGTATTTGGTCCAACTTTTACAATTCCATTAGGATCTGTAGAAACAACTGCAAATTTTAAATCACCAAATGGAGGAACACCCATCATTCCACCAAATATATCCCCTGGAAATCCACTTTGAGATCCAATTGATGGTATTCCTGAGACAATAATATCACCTTGAGTCATGACTTTGTTCATAAATAATGACCGAATATCTCCACTAATACTTACATGATGTTCAACAGGAGCTAATATTACCTTTTTAGCTTCCTTAACATTAGCTTTTTTTATTGTAACTTCTTCTCCAATTGAAGTACCAGCATTTTTTCTTGAAACCCCATCAATTCTTATGACTCTAAGACCTACATCAGATTGAGAAGAAATTGCAGTAGCTACTGTTAATTTATTTCCTTGAATCTCTATTAAATCACCATCACGAATATTTAACTCATCCATATAATTTGGATCGACTCTAGCTATTGCTTTTCCAACATCACCTTGTATAACAGTTTCTGCAACTTTAAGATTAACTTCTTTTTTTTCCATTTTTACTCCTCTCACTTAATATAAAATATGAATAGCTATATTTTTTTCAAAAACTATTCTATAATAAACAATAATAATTATATGTTAAATGATAAATATATACTTTTCCATGAATATTTAAAAATTTTCTAATGATTATTTTAAAAAAAAATAAAATATATCTTGTTTATAATGAATACCAAGTTTTCTTCAAAATTATTTTTTAAAATAAAAAATACATAATAATAAACCAATATATGACTTAAAAACAAAATGAAAATCTTTTCAGATACAAATAGCATATTTTGAATTTTTCTAAATATATTATTTTCAAGATGAATCTTTTAGTAAACTTTTGTAACTAAAATTAGTTTGTGAGTAGTATTATATAAACTTTGTGATTAATGAAAAATTAATAATTTTTTCTAATTAATAGTTTTCT
>WRMT01000137.1 GCA_009777005.1 Methanobrevibacter sp.
GAATTATATTTAAAGAAAATTTATTAATTAAATACAGTAATTAATATTTAAAAAATATATTTAAGAATTATATTTAAAGAAAATTTATTAATTAAATACAAATACAATAATTAATATTTTAAAATTCAACTAAATAAGCTGACTTTATTAGCAATACAACTTCACATCTTTAAAATTCATCTAAATAAGCTGATTTTATTTGAGGTATTTTTCCACATTTTTCTTTACTTAAGTTACAAACATTCTCACTAAACTCTGGTTTTGGATCATTAGCAAATTCTCCAACTATTATTTTTCCAATGAGTTCTTTTTGATCCATTTTGTCTGCTTTCTTCTTATTAATACTGTTTTCTTTAAATGCTTTTATCATTTCAACAGGAGATCTTAATTTGTTTCTACGACCAAAATAAGTAGGGCATTGAGATATAACTTCCACAAATGAAAACCCATCATTTTTCAAAGCTTTTTTAATAGAATTAGCTAATTGTAACCCATGAGCTGCAGTCCATCGTGCCACATAAGATCCTCCAGCAGCCACTACGAGTTCAGCTAAATCAAATGGTTTATCTAATGAACCATAAGGAGCAGTTGATCCAAAACTACCTTCTGGGGATGTTGGGCTGATTTGACCTCCAGTCATTCCATAAATATTATTATTTATACAAATAACTGTAAGATTTATATTTCTTCTTGCAGCATGAATCAAATGATTTCCACCAATAGCTGCTGCATCACCATCACCAGTGAATACTACAACATCTAAATTAGGATTTCCCATCTTTAATCCTGTAGCAAAGCTAATAGCTCTTCCATGAGCAGTGTGAAGAGAATCACATTTGACATATCCTGGAATTCTTGATGAACATCCAATTCCAGAAACCATAGCTATATTATCAAAATCAATTTCTGCAGATTCCATTCCTCTAAAAAATGTGTTCAACGCTGTTCCATTACCACATCCAGCACAAAATATATGTGGAAGTCTATCTTCTCTTAAATATTTCATGAAAGGGTTTTCTTTTTTCTGAGTAGCTATTTCTTCATTACTCATATTCTACAACTCCCTAATTTTTGATAATATCTCTTCAACTTTATGAAGTTCTCCACCAACTTTACCTATAAGATGAACATTAGCATTACCAGCAGCTACTCTTTCTACTTCATGAACCATTTGCCCTAAGTTCATCTCAACCACAACTAAGTCTTTAGCTATTTTTGCAGCTTTCAAGACTTGTGATTCTGGAAATGGCCATGGAGTGTTGATTTTTAAAGATCCAACTTTTATACCTTCTAATCTTCCTTTTTCAACTACTGCAGATACTGATCTATAAGGTGCACCATATGATACTATTATAATATCAGCATCATCACAAAATTCTTCTTTCACTGAAACAATATCTTCTCTATTTTTCAAGATTTTATTACATAATCTTTTAACAAGATGCATATGAGCTTCAGGAGAAGATGTATCAGGATAACCTTTTTCATCATGAGTTAACCCTGTAACATGTATATTATACCCTTCACCAAATGGAACCATAGGACTTGTGCCATTTTCATCTGCTTTAAATGGTAGGAAATCCTCAGGTTTTTCTTTAGGCATCTCCCTTTTAGTAATTTCAACTTTATCAGGGATAGTTATTTTTTCCCTCATATGTCCAATGATTTCATCAGTTAAAAGTATAACTGGAACTCGATATTTTTCAGAAAGGTTAAAAGCTTTTACTGTAAAATCAAAACACTCTTGAACAGAAGATGGAGATAATGCAATTGGTTCATAATCCCCATGAGACCCCCATCTTGATTGCATCATGTCTCCTTGAGCAGCCATTGTTGGTTGACCTGTAGAAGGAGATCCTCTTTGAACATTGACAATTACAAGTGGTGTTTCAGTTATTTGACCATAACCTATATTCTCCTGCATTAAAGAAAATCCTGGTCCTGATGTTGATGTCATGGCTTTTAAACCACTCCATGAAGCCCCTATAATTGCACCAAGAGCTGCAATCTCATCTTCCATTTGAACAAAAGCTCCTTCATTTTTAGGAAGAAGAACTGCTAAATCTTCAGCTACTTCTGTTGATGGAGTAATTGGATAACCTGCAAAAAATTTGCATCCTGCTTTTATTGCTCCTCTTGCACAAGCTTCATTCCCTTGAATAAACATTTTTTCACTCATATTATTCACAACCACTACCATCTGCAAAAAGAATTCTTACCATTAAATCATGTACCATATTATTTCGACCAAAGAATAAAATCTCTTTAATCATCTTCTTCCTCCACAATAATAGCTTGATCAGGACATAATAATTCACATAAATGGCATTTCCTACATTTTTCTTCATTATCAAGATAAGGCAAACAAACTCCTTTTTTGTTAAGTTCTTCTGATTTTGCATAAACCTGCCTAGGACATGACTCTATGCAAATATCACATCCTTTACATAAATCAGGATTTACTATTATCATATACTCTTCCTCATTTTTATTAAGTCATTAAACTAATTCTTTATTTTAAGTAATTAAATTAATAAAAAAATTATGGATAACATTAATTTATTACTTAAAATAAATTCAAGTGATATTTTAAGCTAATTTTAATATTATAGCTAATTTCCAACAAATAAAAGTAAAATATTTGTTACAAGATTTAAAATATTAAAATTTAGTTTTTCATAATATAGATTAGTCCTTATTAATTTAAATAACTATTCATGATTATTCATGATAAATTAAAATATAAAAATAAAAAAAAAATATTGTCAAAATTCATTATAAAAACATGACTATGATTAACTATAGCTATTAAAAATAGTTTAATTTTAAGGAGTTTAAGGATTATAAAAAAATATAATTATAAAAATAATAGAAAATATGGTTTTGGAAATCCTCAAAATATAAATTAGGAAAAGTAATTTTGCTAATTTAATTATTGATTATTCCATAATTTCTTCAACATACATTAAAGGATAATTTAACTCTTCAATAAACTCCATCCTAATAATAGCTAAAATGTCTTCTACTTTTGAGTGAATTTTAACATTTAACATCTCACCTGATAAAGAAACATAATCAAAATCACTCATAGCTTCATCAAGCTTTTGTAAATCAATAGCTACTTCCACTTTTTCAATAGCTGGTTGTAATTCTAAAGATTTACTAATAGCTATTTCCAAACTAGCTACTGATTGTTTATTAATTGGAGTTCCAATAAATTGATGAAAAAGAGCCCCCATACTAATCGCCCCTTCAAAAATGGCTCTTTCTCTAATAGTTATGTTAGAAAAATATTTTTCATTAATATCCATAATATCCACTGCATAATGTTATAAATAATGTTTTTTAAAAGAAATATTTTAGAATAATAATTAATACGTTCATACTCTTTAAATTCCACCATTTAGCCATTCAATCATAGATCCTATTACATCTGGAGAAAATGGGAAGAAATAAGTATAGAATAAAATTACCGAAATAGCTAAAATAGCTATTAATATAAAGAGCCTATCTTCTTTAATTGGGTAGAAAAAAGCTAATAAAAGACCAATAGCTAAAAATCCAATTGAAATGTATAATGCAAAATGTTCTTGTGGATTTTCACTTAAAATCGTTTTATCTAATGGACCAACATTTGTCATATCAGCTTCAACAATTATTCTATTTGTAGTGAATCCTGGTGGGTCACAGGTTATTAAATGCACTCTTTGAGTTGAATTATTTACAGGTAATAAATAGCTTGCAGGAACAATTCTTGAGTTTTTTACCGTGTAGTTAACTTCACCAAATCCCTGCCACTGAAGTGTGACTACATCACCTGGTTTTAACTCATTTAAACGTAAAAATGGAGACCCATAACTAGTTCTATGACCAAAAATAACTACTTCTCCTTTAGTAGGAAAATATGAAAATTCTTCATGATAAACTCCTTGTGAAATAGAAATATTATTTATTTTTTCATTAACACCAATAGCGGGAATTAAGATAACTGGAGAAGAAATGTCTCTTTCAATAGCTATTTTCGATGAAAAGTAGGAAACTTCTAGTAAAGCATACATACCGAATACTACAAGTGCAATGATTACTACAACTGTTGCGATTTTCATTTAAACACCTAGGTTAAGCTATATGTGAAATCATGTTTTCAGCAAAATTAAACATGCCTCAACAAAATTAAACACACATTTAAAAATGATATTGAAATATAAATAAAATTGTGTTATTAATAATATTTAATCTTGCTATTTAGTATAAATAAAATAACATAATAACATTATGTCTGTTGTGATGAATAGCTGTGTATACAAGTTGAAATTTTTTTAATTATTATTAAAAACTTATAAATGAGCAAAACTTATTTTTTTCAATATTTCATGACATGAAATTATTTAATTTTTTATTTTATTAGATATATTTTATTATTTTTTTATATAAATGACCATATGACTTTTATTTCAAATATTAAAACTATTATTAATATCAACTATTATTTTATTTTAAAGAATTGCTTTATTTTTATTTTACTTAATATTTATAACAAATAAAATTTTATAAATAATGTTAAAAATCTTTAAATTAAATTTAAAATGATTTTAACATATTATTATTAAAAAATATTTTTTTATAAATGTTGAAAAGATTTAGTAATATATATGACAAGTTTAATTAATAATTCATGAAATTATCTAAATAAAAGATTTCAAAGTAAAACTTTAATTAATAATTCATGAAATTATCTAAATAAAATATTTCATGATAAAATTTTAATTTATTCATGAAATTATCTAAATAAAATATTTCAAAGTAAAACTTTAATTAATAATTCATGAAATTATCTAAATAAAATATTTCGTTGTAAAGATTTCAGGTTATTATAATGGTTAAAATTTAACAAATATTTAAGTATAAGCTGATTTTAACTCATCCACCATCCAATTTGGAGCATGTTCTATAGGAATAGTTAAAATTAAACTATCCATATTATTTATTACATATAAAACATCCCCTCTTGGAACTTCAATTAACAATAAATATTGAACATCTAATTCAGCTAAATTGGAACGTCTTTCATAATCAGACAGCTTTAAACCATATTTATCTAAGAGTTGAGCTATTACTGCTTCATTAAAACCTCCTGCAATAGCTCCACGAAGCATTTCATCAACATCTGTAGAAAAAGAGTCTGTAGTTTCAATTTGATTTGTAATTGTCCCATTAACATTTATCTTAGTCTTTATATAATTAGCATCAATAGATCCACTTTCTTTAGAACGCATAATAGCTAAAACTGTTACTCCACTAACATCAGGACCCTCGTATAAACTAGAAGATTCATTATTATCACTATCTAACAAATTTTGATTGGAAGGTGAATCAGAAGTATTAGAATTACTTTCATTTCCATTTTCAGAGATTGATGAATCTTGTTGATTATATATATCCTCAGAGTTTAAAGTATAAATATCAACAATAGTTCCAACAGAAATTAATCCTGCTCCTGCTTGAAGCCTAGTTACTAAAATAGGAATAGCAACAGTGTCTGGCTTTTTAAATTCTATATTAGCTAAAACCATAGCATCATTATCAGCTACCATTTTATGAGCATTGTCAATATCCATTATAACATTTTTGGTTTTATTGGAGGTATAAGTTGCCATGACCCTATTAAAATCGTCTTTTACAATATTTATCTCTTTGTTATGATAAAAACGCCAAGATTCAGTAGCTGGTCTGATTATATCAATTGTTTCAATTTCTTGAGAGGATTTTGCATTTTCAATCTGTGATTTTAATGTGAATGCTTCATTATCAAGAGCTAATGGTCCTTTATAAAAAGAATTTAATTCATTTAGCTTAGCTATTTTTGCAGTAGCTAATTCATCTTGAAAAGGTTGATAAAAGAAGAAATAATATGATGATGAAACAAGGACAATTAATATTAATCCAAAAATAGCTGCTCCCATAAGGGTTTTTGCATCTTCATCAGTTACAATCCTATTTTTAATTTTATTAAAGTCTTTCTTATTTAACTTAAACAAATCTCTTAAATTAAATTTTTTTTCATTTAAAATAATTTCATCTGAATTATTTTCAAAATCTTCATCATTATCTTTATTTTTAATAAAATTATCTTTATATATTAAATAATCATTATCTACTAAATCATCTTTATCCCTTAAATAATCCTTATCTACTAAATTATCTCTATCTACTAAATCATCGTTATCACTTAAATCATCCTCAGAAAAAAATTGTTTACTACTACTATCATTATAGCTATTTTCATCTTTATTTTCTGAAAAATTATTAATTTCTTTTAAATTCTTAAGAAAAACTAAACCATCTTTATTCCTATTGGTTTTATTTTTTTTAATATGGAAATTATTGCTGTTTGTTTTCTTATCCTTGATATTTTTATTAAAATTATCCTTATGTATATCTTTACGTTTATTAAAGTCTTTTTTATTGTTTTTTAAATTATTATGCTTATTATATCTAATATTAAGATAATTTATAAACTTTTCATCAGGATTATTATGATTACTATTATTACTATCCTGATAATGATTATTACCCTCATTATTAATATTATTATAATTATTATTTAAACTCTCTTTTTTATTCTTTGAATTATAGCTATCATAATCTTCATCATTTAAGCCAGATAAATTATCTAATTTTTTTGAAATCTTTGTAAAAAAGTTTAAAAATGATTTAAATAATTTATTTTTCTTTTTTTCATCAACATTCTTATTATTTATATTATTGTTTATATCCTCATCATTTTTATTCTTATTTTTCAAAGAATTTGCATTACTTCTACTGTTCTTTTTTCTTTTAAAATCATGACTCTTATTATAATCATCTTTCAATGTATCATACCCCAGATTATTGAAAAAATTGGAATCAAGATAAATGGATAAAATAAATGAAAAATGAATCATGATGATTGAATTAAATTATTTAAAAAGTTTCTATCTAATTAATAGCTGATTACCATGAAACTAAAAATAATTAGAATAATTATAATCAATTAAATAACAGATTAATTAAAATAATTAAATAATAGCAAATACCACAATATTAATTCAAAACTTTTTTCAAAGATTTTATATAATTAATGACAATATATATCATAGTCAATGAAAAAAGTACTGTTGCAAGGATGTTTATTCCAGGCAAACTTAACAAATAGAAAACAATTATCAACAATATCAATAAAGCTCCAAAGAAAATAATTTTAATATTGTTAAATTTGGGATACTTCACATTACTGATCATTAAAAACCCAATAGCTATCATCAAAACCATAGCTAAATAAATATCAAAAAATCCACTTAAAACTAATGTTGAAAGTAGAATAGCTATGGTTGGTATTGGTAAACCAATGAATCCATTATAATCTACCTTATCCGATATAACATTAAACCTTGTTAATCTTAAGACTCCACAAATCACCATAAACAAACTAACAATAGCTACAAAAAGATTTATTTCATGAGAATAAATACTCCCAATAGAATATAAAAGCACTCCTGGAGCTATTCCAAATGAAACAACATCTGAAAGTGAATCAATATTTTTTCCGAAACCATATTCATCATTTCTACCTATTCTTCTAGCTACCCACCCATCAATCGAGTCAAAAACAATTGATATTATAATTAAAACTGATGATAAATTGATATTCCCATTGAACGCCATTAAAATAGCTAAAAATCCGAAAGATAAATTCAACAAAGAAAATACATCAGGTACAGCTAGAAAAAATCTTATTCCTGTTTTTTCAAATTCCATAAATTGACTCCAGTAATACTTTTTATGTATATATTTATTAATTTTTCTTTAATCTAGAATCAAGGTGTCTGGTAATTCGAAAAAATTGAAAGTAGGAGATATGTTATTTAATATGTTTGGAGTTCATTAAATGATTATTTCATAAAAGTACAATTTCTATATCCTTTTAAA
>WRMT01000138.1 GCA_009777005.1 Methanobrevibacter sp.
CAACAGCATTATCTTTAGAAAAAACATCAGATACACTAAGTGAATATCAAACTTCATATACTGTTAAAGGAAAAACTGAGCCTAATGCAACTGTTAAAGTGTCTTCAAGTAAACTAAATCTTGACGATATCGAACTTCATGTTTCAGATGATGGCAGCTTTGAATATCAATTAAATATTCCTCAAGATGTTGATAGTGTATCAATAACTTTTAAAGCATCATCTGAAGGTAATAAAAGCGATTCATCTGTATCTTTAAGCTTAAGCAGAAATAAACCTGTTGAAAATAAACCAGATAGTTCATCAAGTGATGACAGTTCAAGTAGTAATAGTGATTCATCAAGTTCAAGCAGTTCAGGAACATTTGAAGATGGATTTATGGACGGAGCGGCAGATGCAAAGGCAGGAAGACCAGCTAAATATAGTGGGGACCCTATCATGTATGGTGATCCATATCAAGCAGGATATGCTGATGGTTATCGGAATCCTCATTTAGTGTAACCCCTATGCAAAAATATAACTTTTATAAACAAAATTAATAGGATATGATAAAAATGAAAGACACTGAACATTTAGAAAAAATTGCTGAAACAGTTAGTGAAAGTAGTGAAGCGGGTTATGGTATTTTTGATACTATAATTAATATAATTCGCAATTTAATTGATATGCAGTGATTATAATTTTTGGGATTCATTAATAAGAGAACGTAATATTGAATAATTGAAGCTGAATTAAAATGAAGGATGAAATATTGAAGAATAAAAAAATTATAATAGCAGCAATTGTAGTAATTGCATTGATAGCAGTAGGATTTTATGGATATATAGAATTTATATATCCAGAAATACAATTAGATGAAAAATATGACACAGCTTATGCTAATATGGCTACACATTCAGCAGCTGCAATTGATAGCATTAGAAAAGTAGGAGGAATTTATGACAACCCTAATGAAACTTTATCTTTGACAAATTCATCCATAAAAGATGCTGAAAAAGCAGTACATTATTCTAATGAAATGGTAAAATATGCAAACTCAGACGAAGAAAAAGAGTTTGCAAAGATAACATTAAAAATAAATACACATTATCTAAACTATTATAAGGCTAGATATAAAGATGATAAGCAATGGCTAGATGAAAATTCGGATATTAATAATGATATAGGTATTTATAGAGAACAATTATTAGATGAATTAGCTGTGATGTTTACTGAAGCAAGAGTATTTTTAAATGAACATCCTGGGTTTAATATTAGAATGAATGATAAAGCTGAGATTGATTCATGGGTAAAACAAAGAATTTGGACGGTTTGAAAAAAATAAATTTTATTATATTAATTTCAAGTATTATACTTGGGTTAATTAATAAATTTATTTTAAATCATATTGAATTTATTTCGTCATATGGAAATGATTTATTAGCTATGTCTGTTTTATTAAGTTTTTACTCCTTATTATTCCAAAAACATATAAAATTAAAACATGGTTTAATATTATGGATTATTGGTTCCATATTAGGGGAATTTATAAGACCACTTATTAACCCTAACAATGCAGTTTTTGATTGGTGGGATATTGTAGCTTATTTAGTTGGTATGATTGTTTATTATGGGATAATTGGTGAAAAAAATGATTGACATGGATGATTATGATGAAAATGGGTATTATATTAAAGATAAACATTTAAAAAATACAACAAAAACGACGAAAAATAATGAAAAAGTTTCCAATAAAGAAAAATATGGCAAAACAAGGAAAAATTTTAACAAAAGAGTAACAAATGCATTATATATTTGTCCAAATTGTGGAGTAATCAATTCAATAAATGAATATGCATTGAAAAATCAAGAATTTATGTGTCGTAGTTGTCATGAACCTTTTAATACTGCAACTTGGAAAAAAAAGGATAAGTGGACTAAAAGTGACACGGCTTTTCTTGGTTTTAGTATTGCATATTATATTGGAGCATTCATTATAGTTTTAGTTTTAGTTTTATTTCTATTTGTATTTTTGTAATATCTTCAATTGAAGAATTTTTAACATAATGATAGCATTAGCTAAACTTTGAAATATAAAAAAAAAAGAATTAGAAAATAAGGTTAAAAAAATATTTTTTTAACCCCAGCTCCATAACACAATTATTAATTTATTTTTCCCACATATAAATATTATTAAAATAAAGTATTGATGTAGAGAATCAGGAACAAAGTTTTTTTTAATCCCTCCTAATTATTAACAGTTATGTTATTCTTTAGGAAATAAATAAAAAGCTCTATAACACAAGCTATTTTTTATTTCACTAATTCTAGTGGAGGTGATAACATGATTTTAGACTTGTTATCACTATTTTTAGTGATTTTTATCTATCAAATTATTGATATTTGTAAAATCATAACCCGTTACTATTAGTCATTTAAAAAAAAGCTGTTCCTATTCTCTACAAATCACTATTTTTATTTTTGTATTTTTCATTTATTTATGTGTTTTCAATAATCGATTAGACAAAACTGTGCATATCGATGCTTTTTTTATTTTGTTTAAAATCAGTTTTATTGTTTTTAATACTAATATTCACTTTTTTTCTATTTTTTCACTGGTTAAATGTCTGTTATTTGAATAATTAACAAATATTAATCTTCAGTTCACGACTTTATAAATCCCTCCTGGCACATGGGTATTGACTAGGAACTAAAGATATCTTTAAAAATCAAGTACTTGAATAATTGAAAGGTTATGTCTTAAATTTAATCAAGTTGTTTGCTTACTATCATTTTAAAAAGAGGCTAAGTTTAAATAATGATACCTAATGTTTTACATTTTTTAGTATTTTTCATCTAAACATGAAAAAGCAGACAGTACAATCGTTTTAATTTTTTCATGATATGCATAATTTATTAACAATTTATTAGACTTTTATTATCATTTTTCAACTGTTATGTGATTGTTAATAAATTTATAATATAACTCACATATCACTAAACATAACATGATAATAACATAGTGAAACCATGATTAAGAAAGAAATAAAACAATATAAACGAGGCAAAACAGGATATGTTCAAAGAATTGATTTTAACAAACAGGATAACTTAAAAGAATCTCAAATAGTTTATATTTTAACTGAAAAAGAACTTAAAAATATTAACCAAACAAATAATAAAGAATTAGAACGGATGCAAAATCAAAACATAAAATATGTTACTCAACTTGAAGAAAAAGACAATGAAATATCAAAAATAAACAAGGAATTAGTTGAAATAGTAACAAGCAAAGATAACACTTTATTAGAAAAAGATAAAATAATAACTGACTTAACAAAGCAACTAAATAAAGCTATTGATGATAAAAACATTTATAAAGATACAATAGCTGGATTACATATACTTATTGGAAAATACAAAAATAGAAACATCATAGAAAGGTTAATGAATAAAAAACCGACTTTAGATAAAGATGATACTAAATTAATAACAGATAGGAAAAAATAGTTATCAGAAATTATATTTTTGTTTTTTATATTATTTATAGTTTGTTAACCATGTCAAAAATGAAAATTTTAAACATCAAAAAGTCTACACAGGATTTTATTTTAAAAAAAGAAGGCATAGAATAAGAATACATATTAGATCTGTGAATAATTGGCTCCCATTTTTTATTTTAATTAGAGTAATGATTAATATTAATGCTAATATCTTCAAGGAAGATCATTTTATTTATTCAGATAATTAATTTAATAATGTTTCTATTTTTTCATGTGATATATGTCCTGCTACATGTATATGTATTGGACTTTTTTTAGTAGTTTTAACTATTTTCGATCGAAAAAAGTAGTATATGAGGTGAGATTGTAAAACAGCAAAATAAAGTATATGAAAAGTAAAATTTTTGAAAAATTGGTAACACTTTCAAAATTTATTGAAAGTTCGTTAAATTTTAATTTTAAGAAGGAAATACCCATGAATGTTGAAAGCAAGAAAAATAAAAGAATATATAATACATATATAAATGTTAGAGTAAGCGATGAAGAAAATAAAGTATTGAACAAATTATTGAAGATATTTAAGACATGCAACAAGTCAAAAGTTATAAGGCATTTAATAAACAATAATAATATTGTGAAAGGGAATGAAAAATTTACTTGACTATGCAAAAACATTATAAATAAACAATTATAAAATTAAATTTACTACTCAATAACTTATTTAGTAAAATATAATATGTTAAAAAATAATATCATAATGAAAAAGAGTAGTTTTAAAAAAAGGAGTTAATAAAAAAATGTAAAAAAAATAATAGAGTATTAAACGCAGTATTTGGCGATATCTGCGAATAATATGCACTATATTCAAAAGAAGCAATACAAAAAAGATGTTTCCAGAATCTTAATTTTTGTGCTTAATTAACTATTTTTTAGATAATGTATAAATACTTTATGCTTATCAATAATTTACTATTTTTTAATTACAAAAAAACGACGAATACTTCATCTTTTTTCAATTATGTATGTATTTTTTCTATTTGCAGTGTTTTCAATACTCTATCAATTATTTACTGATTTTATTCACTCATATAAAATTAAAAGAGGAATTATATGAGTTTAAAGAAAATCATGCGAAAAAACAAGTTTAATTTAAAATCAAACAATGAAATAAGATGTATGTTGAAAAAATTCAGTTTAGGAGATTTGTAATGTCTTCAAACAATAATTTAAAGATACCTCCTAGACCTATTTTTATTAAACACAAAACAATAAAATTAGCTATTTTGACTGTCAATAATAAGATTTATGGATTGGTTTATGATGAAAAACATGGAGCATATAGAAACTATTTATTAAAGTACGATGAAGATTTCTATAAACCTATTAAAGACTTTATATTTAAAGTTACTGAAAATGATCCAAATTACACTAAAAAAGAAACAATCAATCAACTAACAAAAGATAGAACTAAATATATTATTAAGGAACTAAAAGCCGCTATACGAAATAAACAAAATAAAGGACATTTAAATGAAGCTAGTGAACTTGAACAAGTGATTATTAAAGATATTTTAAGAAAAAACAACATAAACGAAATAAACAAATTATTCAAAAATAAAAATGGTGAAACTGGAACAAAAAAAGCATTAAAAGATATAAAAGAAGGTAAAGGAACAATAAGGAAATTACTGAAAGGATATGAAACATTAAATGAGAAGGGTGAAATTAAAACAAAATTATATAATACTCTAATTTCCCTTAATCCAAAAGCTAAAAAATATTTAACAATCGATTTGGAAAATCATTATCATTTTGCATTTAATCTAGATGACAATAATACATATTTATTTGATTATGCCAAACAAAGCTATATAAAAGTAGATAAAAGAATATTGCAAGAATTTTTAGCAGAAAAAGAAGAAATAAGACTAGACACAATAAACACAGATAGCATAATAAAATCAACGGTAAAAAGAATCAATAATAATTACAATTATATTGAATTTAATAATAAGTTATTAAACTTAAAAACATCTGATTATGAAAATAAAACACTACCCATAACAAAAAACGGGAAAAAATACAAAACACAAAGACCACGCCCTTTTATAACTCCAAAAAGAATAAATTATGATATTTTAGAATCCGCATGTGAAAGCTTCAATTCAGATGAAAGCATAGTTTATACTACCTTAAAACAGATATTAGGAACAGAAAATAACATTAAAGACTTTAAGCAAAGGTTAGGGGCTTCAATATATAATATAGGAAAACATATAACTATATGGATTGGTTCTGGAGACAATGGAAAAACTATATTGTTATTTATAAGAAAAATTATTTTAGGAAGTTTAGCTAGAAATACAAAACCAAATCAGTTAAATAGTGAATTTAATCAAGAATTGCTTAATAATATTCATGAAGTAATATTTGATGAAACAAAAGGGGAAAGTTTTAAAGGAACAGAGGATTATTTAAAAAAAATAACGGGTGGAGGTACTGAAGAAGAAACACGAAAAATACAAACCCATGACATAATAAAAACAAGATTAAACAGCCATGTTGTAATAGGTACAAATGAATTACCAAATTTTAATTTAAATGACACCGGTTTATTTAATAGAATCAGTATTATTGAGTTAAAAAACAAATTTAGTTATTTGACTCGTGAAATTGACAACAAAACAATATTTCCTATTAATGACAATATAAAGGAAGAAATAGAAGAAGACAAACAAGGGTTAGAACATTTAATTTATGATAGTTTAAAAGAATATATGTTAATGAAAGATAGGAATGAAATATTTGTTAACAAAGGAGGAATAGAAAACGTTAGATCTTTTTACTTTGGAAATGACCATTTAATAAACTTTTTAAATGTTTATACCAACTTAACCGACCACAAAATAGAAACAACGACGGCTACAGAAATACTTAGCAATTTTGAACAGTATATTGAAGACAATGAAATAGGATTAATAATTGATGATAAACAAATAAAGCAAGACATAGGACTTAAATTAAATAAACTATATGGAAAAGAAAACATTTTTAGAACTGATACACGACCTATACTATATACAAACATTAAATGCACTTATACAACAGGAACACAAAAAAAATATAAAATATGTCCTGATTTAGAAGATTATCATATTATCGATGAAAATGCAGACAATATTTTTATTTTGATAAAAAAGGGATACAATACATTTGAATTACTAAAACAACAAGTAAAAGAACATAACACAATATTAACAGCTTTACAATATTTAAAAAATAAAGAATACATACAAGAACATGATATATAATATAAAAATTAATAAAAATTAATAATAATAAATATTACATGACATTACACGGTTAACACATGGAAAACACATGGATATACACGGTTTACACGGAATTATTGAAATTCTTAAAAAATTAAAAAAACATACAATTCAATGTTTTTTGTTTACAAATATAATATACAATTTAAAAAATTGTGTTTTTGTGAAAATAAGTAAAAATTAAAAAAACCGTGTAAACCGTGTAATCCCATGTAAAATCAAGTATAAACGACAAAAAACCATGAACATACCGTGTATTAACCGTGTATTTTTCCGAATTTGATGAATTAAACAATATTAAATATTAATTTTTCATATAAAGAACGATCTCATTGTGTTTTCTTGGTTTATTGCTAAATTTTTCTTTTAAAGTTCCTGTGTAGGAATTTTTAAAAATAATTAATTGAGTATTCAAATAAATAAAAAATTAAATTTAGCACTAACCAAATTTTAAAACTATTTTATATGTTTTAAAACTTCTTTTCCTTTATTAGTTATTTGGTATAGTCTTCCTTGATTATCGTCTTCATTTAAACATAAAACTAATTTTTTTTCTTTTAAACTTTTTAAAGACCTACTAACATCGCTGAAAACTAGTTTAGTGTCCTTTGTTATTTCACTAGGTAGTTTTAATTCATTATCTTTTAAACTGATTAAAACTTTTTGCCTATGTTTAGACATTTTTACAAAGGAAATTTCTTTTATAATCTCTTGCATGAAATAAAATAGAAATTAACATTATAATGAAATAATATTGAATTATTTTTTAATATTCCTCTACTTTCTAGCTACTTATTATTATATTTTCATTGAAAAACCATTGACAAATCATATACATTTATTTATATAGATATTGAAAAGATTATATACAAATTTAAAAAATCATTTATTTGGAGTTAAAAAACATGAAAAAAAGATTAATTGGATTAATAATAGCACTAATAATGACTACTGTTGTTGTTAGTGGGTGTATTGGTAGTGATGAAGAACCAACAAAACCAGTAGTGCCCGCAACAGCATTATCTTTAGAAAAAACATCAGATACACTAAGTGAATATCAAACTTCATATACTGTTAAAGGAAAAACTGAGCCTAATGCAACTGTTAAAGTGTCTTCAAGTAAACTAAATCTTGACGA
>WRMT01000139.1 GCA_009777005.1 Methanobrevibacter sp.
GATTAGCTTGCACTGTTAAAAATTATCTTCCTAATAAGAGAACATTACAAAACAGAGGCGACTGGCACATTTTACCCCAGTGAATTTACAGTGTCTTAATTATTATAGTCCTCCTAGCTGTTGTTGCAGTTAGCGGCTGTGTTAGTGATGGAAATAACTCTAGGGAATCATCTGATAATAATCAAGTTGATGATGATGGACCTCAAGAAAATAATCAGGGTTCAGTACCTGCAAAGGATTCTTCATCTAATGATAAGGTAGATTCAGACCCTGAACCAAATGAAGAACCTGAACCTCCAGAATTAACATGATTTTTTTATAATGAGTCATAGCTAAGATATGTAATTTTTATTTCTTATTTGAGAGGTTTTTTTCTATTTTTTTTATTTTAAATAATTATATTACTTTTTTTTTTATTTTTAATTGAGTATACTGCTTGAAAAGCTTTAAGTTTCTATAAATTATTTTTTTTCAAAAAACTTATTGAGAATGTCCAAAATAAAATTATTTTCAAATATATGGATTTTTTTTGAAAAATTTTTTAAAAAAAGATATTATATTGAACAATTATATTTTTTTTAAGTTTTTTTCTATACAAAAAGTAATTATTGAACATTTTCACTTTATAATTTTCACTTAATTTTATAATTTATTAAAACTAATTTAAAATTTTAAAAATATTTGCATGATAAAATGGAGAAAAAATTTTGGTCTTCTGATAGAACTCCTCCTCAATTAGAAGGTGAGAAAAAAGAAAAATTATTAAAAGCCATCAGAGAGGAAATAGAAAAACTTTGGAAAATGGAACATTTTCCAATGTTAGAAAATCTTTGATTTTCTAAAATTCCTAAGCTTAAAAAAGCAATTACAAATGTTAGATATTATAAAAAATGGGTTTATTTGTATCATAAGTCTCCAGTATACGAAAATAAAAATGAAATGCTTTATAGAATAGCTGTATTTGATGAAAACTATGAAAAATGTTCTCTTGAGCTACCTCATAAGTCCAAAGTTATAATTCAAAAGGATGGCACATTAGCTGAATGTATAGAAAAAGTCCAAAAAACTTGGTATTTATGAATAATGATTCAATTAAAATCAATACTCTGTTTTTCTTTTTTTTTAAATTTTCATTTTAGTAATATGTTTTTCTATTTAACAAGCTATTTTTCTAGGTTTAGTAGCTATTGAAACAAAAATTAGCTATTTATTTTGATAAACTTTCTGATATCCTTTGTTTTTAATTTGTTCAATATCTTCATTTAATATAGTATCTAAAGACAATTTTGCACTGTATTTATATTATATAATCACGATTAAATCTTTTATTATTAAAATACTTTCAGAATCTCCAGTAAAAGTCAGATCCTCATTTTTATTTTAAATATATATGACTATTATATGATGTCAATGAAAAAACAATTATCATCACAAAGAACTTTTTTTTTAAATTAGCTATTCTAATAAATATATCTACTAAAGACTTCTGTTTAAAAACTATAAAAGCAAATAATATAAATAATTATTTAAATAATATTTATTATTATACAAAGAGTATTTAATAAGATTTTTTTTATAAATAAAAGAATTAAAAAGGATTTAAATGAAAACACTAGCATATTGAGGGATAACATGGAGTGGAAAAGTGTAACAATTTTTATTAGTTCGACTTTCAATGATATGCATTTAGAACGTGATTATCTAGTGAAAAATGTCTTTCCAGAACTACGAGAATGGTGTGAAGAGCGTAAAATACATTTAGTTGATGTTGACCTACGTTGGGGAGTTACAGCAGAAGATACAGAAAATGATAATGCTCTTAGAACATGTTTAAAAAATATTGATAAGAGTCGACCATTTTTCCTTTGCTTTTTAGGTCAAAGGAGAGGTTGGGTTCCATCAAAAAATAATGTTAGTGGAGAAACAGAAGATGATTATCCTGATATTATGGAAAATATTGGTGATAAATCAATTACAGAGATGGAAGTAGAACATGCACTACTTGCTCCCATGTATAGGATGGTAGAAGATAAAAAAGATAGTATTCCAAAGAAAACTAAATGCCCTCCATCTGAACATGCCTTATTCTACTTTAGAGAAGACAATTATACAAATAAGTTAAATGATTCCCAAAAATTAATCTATACTAATGAATATGGGAGATATGATGATTTTGGAGTTTATAAAGATTTAAAACCAGAGAAAAGAGTTAAAAATGCAGATAATAAGTTAAATGAATTTAAAAAAGAGGTTACTATTCAAGGAAAAAAAATAACTTATTATAAAGGTGAATGGGATTATCAAACCAAGGTTTCAGAACTTGTAGGAGATAGAATCTATACCCGATGGGATTATAATCTCTTATATGGGCAAGGTGGCTTAAATAATCTAATAGCTAAAGAAAATAAAACTTACTCAAGATGGGATTATAATAATTTCTATATTAACAACCAGTTCGAAAACCTCAAACCTCGTTTAAAACCATTTAAAGAAGTTATCCTCCAAGAACTTAAAGATGAAATTCTTGATAAATATCCAGAACATAGATACATTGAAAAAACTGAAGGTTTACAAAAAGAACTAGATCAACAAGACTTATTTAGAGAATTAAATTCTCAAGGATTCATAGAAAGAACAGGAGACTTCGATGATTTAAATAGCTACATCCATAGTGATGATAAAAGATTATTTGTTCTAACAGCTAAAGCAGGACTTGGAAAAACCACATTAATAACTAACTACATTACTAATCAATTAAAAGATAATGATAATGTGATTTATCGTTTTGCAGGTGTATCAGATGACAGTGCATCAGAATACAATATATGGAAATCCATACTAGAAGAAGCAGAAATAGAAATACCACCAACAATGGAAAAACTAAAAGAAAACAAAAAAGAAATATTTGAGGAATTAGCTGAAAAAAAAGCTATTATCCTCATCGATGGTATCAACCAAGTACAAAATGGCTTAGCTATGGTGGACTGGATAGACAAACCACTACAAGAGAATTTAAAAATAATTTTAAGCTTTAAAGAAGATGAAAAAACAGAAGATAAAATTCAAGCTATTAAAAACAATAATCAACTTTATTTTTCATCAGAAATACTACCACTAGACAATGATAAAAATAAAAAGGATCAGTGTGTAGATAGAAAAAAGCTAATAGAAAAGTACCTTGAAAGTTATTTAAAAGCTTTGGATGAAAAAGATATCAATATCATTTGTAAAGTAGAAGAAACAAGAAATCCTTTACTTTTAAAGATTTTATTATCAGAACTTAGATTGTTCGGAGTTTATGAAGAATTAAGCAAAGAAATTCAAAGGTTTGGTAAAACCCCAGAGGAAGCATTTAACCACGTACTAGAAAGACTAGAAAAAGAAGACAACATTAAAGGATTCATACCTTTACTCTTTGGATTATTAGCTAATGCACAAGTAGGACTATCAACAACAGAGCTAAAAGAAATAATCTCCAAAGAACTTCCAAAGGAAGATGAAAACCTCATAATTGAATCAATCAATCTCTTTATTCGTCAAGTTAAAGTTTTTATGGCAAGAAGAGAAGGAAGATACGATTACTTCTATGACAGTTTTAAAAAAGCAGCTAAAAATAGATATAAAAATGAAGAATATTATAATTGTCTTCTTGCTGATTACTTCCAATTAAAAACAGACCCCCAAGGAGATTACACTTTCAAAGGAAGAAATCCACATGATTTCAAGGAATTACCTTATCATTTAGCTAATTCCAACAAAATAGCTACTCTAGAGGAAATACTCAGTAAATACACTTGGATAAAAAACAAATCAGAATTAAATAATATATATAATACAATCAATGATTATAAATATATTAATATTGAAAATAAAGAAAACTATCATTTAAAAATGATAAAAAACACTTTATACATGTCATCACATATTCTAAAAAACAATATTAAAGAATTACCTACACAATTATGGGGAAGATTAAAAACAAATAAAAATTCAAAAATCCAAAAAGAACTATTAAATGAAATAGAAAAACACACTAATTACCCATGGCTCAAACCACACCACCACATGAACACACCCGAAGAACCACTACAAAAAACACTAAAAGGACACACAAAATCTGTGGAGAGTGTGTGTTTTTCTAGTGATGGTAAATATATCGCCTCAGGATCAGGGGATGAGACGGTTCGTGTTTGGAACATGGAAAAGCCTCATGAAAGTCCACGAATACTAAAAGGACACACAAGTTATGTGTATAGTGTGTGTTTTTCCTGTGATGGTAAATATATTGCCTCAGGATCATATGATAAGACGGTTCGTGTTTGGAACATGGAACATCCAGATGAAAGTCCACGAATACTAAAAGGACACACAAGTTATGTGTATAGTGTGTGTTTTTCTAGTGATGGTAAATATATCGCCTCAGGATCAGCGGATGGGACGGTTCGTGTTTGGAACATGGAAAAGCCTGATGAAAGTCCAGGGATACTAGGACACAGAAGTGGTGTGTTTAGTGTGTGTTTTTCTAGTGATTGTAAGTATATCGCCTCAGGATCAGGGGATGGGACGGTTCGTGTTTGGAACATGGAAAGACCTGATGAAAGTCCTCGAATACTTAAAGGACACAGAAGTGGTGTGTTTAGTGTGTGTTTTTCTAGTGATTGTAAGTATATCGCCTCAGGATCATGGGATGTGACGGTTCGTGTTTGGAACATGGAAAAGCCTGATGAAAGTCCACGAATACTAAAAGGACACACAAGTCTTGTGAATAGTGTGTGTTTTTCCTGTGATGGTAAATATATCGCCTCAGGATCATGGGATGTGACGGCTCGTGTTTGGAACATGGAAAGACCTGATGAAAGTCCTCGAATACTTAAAGGACACGCAAGTTATGTGTCTAGTGTGTGTTTTTCCTGTGATGGTAAGTATATCGCCTCAGGATCAGGGGATGAGACGGTTCGTGTTTGGAACATGGAAACCCCTGATGAAAGTCCTCGAATACTTAAAGGACACACAAGGTCTGTGTCTAGTGTGTGTTTTTCTAGTGATGGTAAGTATATCGCCTCAGGATCAGGGGATGAGACGGTTCGTGTTTGGAACCTGGAAAAGCCTGATGAAAGTCCTCGAATACTTAAAGGACACGCAAGTTATGTGTCTAGTGTGTGTTTTTCTAGTGATTGTAAGTATATCTCCTCACGATCAGGGGATGGGACGGTTCGTGTTTGGAACCTGGAAAGACCTGATGAAAGTCCAGGAATACTAGGACACACTGGGTATGTGTATAGTGTGTGTTTTTCTAGTGATTGTAAGTATATCGCCTCAGGATCAGGGGATGGGACGGTTCGTGTCTGGAACATGGAAACACATGAAAAAACTCAAAACCCCATAATACTCTTAAACACAGAAGAAACGATACGTTCCTGTGATATTTCAAAAAACAATCAACAAATAACAGCAGGCGAAAGTTCTGGTCAAGTATTGATTTATTCAATTGAAAACTTAAAAATGGGAATAGCTATTACAACAGCTCTTCGAGATGAAGACAACAATCTTAACATTAGATGTAGCTACTGTGCTAAAAATATTGATACTATAAAAGAAGAAGATTTAGGAACTACTATTAAATGTCCATATTGCAAGAAAAAATTAAAAATTAATGATTTTACTACAGATCCTCAATATTAAAAGATTTTTTTTGAAAAAACTGAAATTACGGAAAATTATGACACATTAGCTGATGATAATGATGAAATAATCCTACCAACTAACAATGAAGAATTATCAATTTATAAAAAACAGAGATTAAATCGTGACCCTCATAGCTATTCTTTTTGGACAAAATTTCGCAACTTTAATAAAATGGCAAAACTTTTAA
This sequence comes from Methanobrevibacter sp., assembly GCA_009777005.1. Classification (GTDB taxonomy): domain Archaea; phylum Methanobacteriota; class Methanobacteria; order Methanobacteriales; family Methanobacteriaceae; genus Methanorudis. Next base: position 5,873 of record WRMT01000139.1, read on the forward strand.
GAAACTTAGGAATAATAGCTATCATCTCAGGTATTGGACTAATCCCACAATTGCATAATAATATAAACCTTATCTCTGGAATAATAGCTTTATTCATAGCTTGGTTTTCTTACCAATTAAAAAATAATGCTATAGAAGAACTTGATAAAAATCTTTTTAAATTATTTGCAATAGCTATGTTTACTGCCTACTGTATCTTTTTATTAAATAATGTGTTAATTAATTATTAAAACATTGACTTAATTTTCCTTGGATATATCAGTTCTATAATAGCTATTATCATTGGATTAGTTTATGCATTAAGCGGTCATAGTTTATTAAAATTATAAACATTAATTTCATTTTAATGGATAATAATATTTGTTTTAATGAAATTAGCTATTAATTATATTATTAATCAATAATAACTTTTTTTAAAGTATTATTTTATTTAATCAGTATTTTAAAGATTTTATAAAAAATTTTAAGTTTTTCATAGGAAGTTGGAAATTTCATAAAATATAACTACTCATAATAACATATTTTTATTATAATAGATAAAAAGGTTTTAAACATGAAAAAATTACCTATTGGTATTTCTACTTTTTCTGAGATAATTGAAAAGGACTATATCTATGTGGATAAAACACAAAACATCTATAAAATGATTAACACAGGAAAATCATATTTTTTATCACGCCCTCGTAGATTTGGAAAATCATTACTTGTTAGTACCATAGAAGAGTTATTTAAAGGAAATGAAAAGTTATTTGAAGGTCTTTATATCTATGATAAATGGGACTGGGAGAAAAATAATCCTGTAATTAAATTAGACTTTGGATATATAGCTCATACAAGTCCTGAAATTTTAGAAAAATCATTAGATGAATTCCTTAATCAAATTGCAGCTGAACATTCTTTAGAACTTCAAAGCACTATTTTAACTAATAAATTTCAAGAATTAATCGAAGAAATACATGGAAAATATGGAAAAAAAGTAGTGATTTTAATCGACGAATATGATAAAGCTATTGTAAAGAATATCTCTAATCCTAAAGTTTTAAAAGCTAATAAAAAAATACTTCAAAATTTTTTGGGTGTTTTGAAGGCAAATGATAAATATATTGAATTTTTATTTGTTACTGGTGTTTCCAAATTTACTGGTACCTCACTTTATTCAGACTTTAACAGTCTTGATGATATTACTCTTGATTATAAGTATAGCTCTATCTGTGGTTATACCCAAGAAGATTTAGAAAGGGAATTTAAAGATTGGATAAGTAAAACATCTGAAAGTTTTAATTGCCCTGAAAAAACATTACTTAGCTGGATTAAAGAGTGGTACCATGGCTACTCATGGGAGGGTAAAATAAAAGTATACAATCCTTTCTCTATTTTGAATTTTTTCTCTAAAGAAAGATTTGATAATTATTGGTATAGAACAGGAATACCAAGCTTTTTAAAAGATAAAATTATGGCTAAAAATAATCTTAAACTACTGATAGAGGAATTACATGTTTTCGCTTACCTATTAGATAGTTCTGATCCTTTAAACGTTGGTTTAATTCCATTACTTTTTCAAACAGGATATCTAACTGTTCAAAAAGCAGAAATTAAAAAAGGTATGGATTTTTATACATTAAGTATTCCAAATAATGAAGTTAAGAAATCATTATTTGAAAACTTGCTTACAAGTTATACTGATAAAGACTTGGAAGAAATTCAGACCATGAAAATGGAAATAGCTGAACAACTAGAAATTAATGATACTGAAGGATTAAAAGAGAATATTAACTCTTTGTTAGCTAATATTCCCTACAAAATTCATGGAAAAGATGAAAACTATTACCATAGTATTTTTTTAGTCTGGTTACAAACCATGGGCTTTAATATAGAAGCTATTCATGTTACAAACATTGGAGAAATAGATTCTGTAATAACCATTGATGAAAAAACAATAGTCATTGAAATTAAATACTCTAAAAGTGAAAAAGAAGAAGATTTAGATAAAGCTATAAAAAAAGCATTTACACAAATTCATGAGAGAAAATACTTTGAAAAGTATTTAAAAAGAAAGA
>WRMT01000140.1 GCA_009777005.1 Methanobrevibacter sp.
TTTTTAAATATTAATTTGTATTTAATTAATAAATTTTCTATAAATTAATACTTATTATTAAGTATAATTTTAAAAATGTATTTTAATTAATTAAATTTTTTATTAATCAAGTATTAAAAATTTGAATTAACAATTATTAGCAATTATTATCAATTATTTATATAGTATATGGTATTAAAGGTGACAATATGCGAAAAGAAGTTAGAATAGCAGGTTTTGGAGGACAAGGAGTTATTTTAGCAGGAATTATCATTGGAAGAGCTGCTTCAATTTATGATGGAATTAATGCAGTTCAAACACAATCTTATGGTCCTGAAGCTCGTGGAGGTGCTTCAAGAACTGAAATTGTAATAAGTGATGAAGAAATCACTTACCCTAAGGTTTTAAACCCTGATATTTTAGTAGCAATGTCTCATGAAGCTTTAATAAAATATTTAGATGATTTAAAAGATGAAGGAATATTAATATTAGATCCTGATTTGATTGATGAAAGCGAAATAAAAGATTTTGTTAAAGAACATAAAATTAAAGTATTTCATGCAAGAGCTACTAAAACAGCTACAGAAGAGATTGGTCTTAGAATAGTAGCTAATATTGTAATGATTGGAGCTATAACAAACATAACGAAAATAATTTCTCTTGATGCTGCAAAAAATGCTATAGTAGCAAGTGTTCCAAAAGGAACTGAAGAAAAAAATATAGCTGCTTTTGAAGCAGGATATGCTTTAAATGTTTAAATAAAATTTCATTTTTCTTATTTTTTTTAAATATTAATTCTCATGTTTGTTATCTTATAGGGTGAATTTAAAATTAAATTGTATCTTGGTGTATTAAAATTGAATGGTATCTTGGTGTATTAAAAATGAAATTTTTTGAATATAATGCAAAAAAAATCTTTAAAAAGTCAGGAATAAGTATTTTAGAAGGACATATAGCTTATTCTCCAGAAGAAGCTATGGAAATAGCAACTGATATGGGAACACCAGTGGTTGTTAAAGCACAAGTTTTAGTTGGAGGAAGAGGTAAAGCTGGAGGAATTAAATTTGCAGATGATCCTGGAGAAGCCTTTGAAATAGCTACTGAACTATTAAACATGGAAATTAAAGGAGAAAAAGTAAAACATCTTCTAATAGAAAAAAAAGCAGATGTTAAAAAAGAATTTTATTTAGGTGTTTCTATTGATAGATCATCTAAAAAACCTGTTATAATAGCTAGTGTTGAAGGTGGGGTTGATATTGAACAATTAGCTATGACAGATCCAGATAAAATAATTAAATATCATGTTGACCCATTAGAAGAATTTTTACCTTTTGAAGCCAGGGAAATAGCTCGTAAAATGGGTGTAGGAACTGAACTAATCTCATCTGTAGGTTCTACTATTTGGAAACTTTATAAAATATTTGAAAAATACGATGCTCAAATAGCTGAAATTAATCCTTTAATAAATACAGATGAAGGATTAATAGCTGCTGATGCTAAATTTGAAATTGAAAATGATTCTCTATTTCGTCATAAAGATTTAATGGAAGTTACAGATTATAAACCTAAAGAATTTGCTTTTGTTAAACTCGATGGTGATATTGCAGTAATTGGAAATGGTGCAGGACTTACTTTAACTGGAATGGACATGATAAAACTTAATGGGGGAAAACCAGCTACTTTTTTAGATATTGGTGGAGGAGCTTCAGAAAACACAATAAAAAAAGCTTTAAATTTAGTTTTAAATTATGCTCCTGTAAAAGTAGTATTTTTGAATGTTCTTGGAGGAATAACAAGGGCTGATGATGTAGCTAATGGTGTTATAAGGGCATTAGAATCATCAAAAAGAAAAGTTAATATTGTTATTCGTTTAACTGGTACTAATGAAGAAGAAGGCCAAAGACTCTTGGAAGAAGCAGGAATACCATTTGAAATTTCCATGGAGAAAGCTGCTGAGAAAGCTGTAAAAATAAGAAATTCTTTAGATTAGCTATTTTTAGTTTTTTATTTTATTTATTCTTTTTTATTTATTTTATTTTTATTCTTTTTAATAATAATTAAAATTATATTATTATAACTATTTTTAAAAGATTAATTTTTTTATCCTAAACTTGTGTATGAATTGTTATAACAATTCTAATTACTCTAATTATTTTATTAATTTTTAAGCTATAAATTATAACCATTTGAGGATTGAAATGTCAAAAAATGAAAATAATTATAATCAAAACCCTATCCAAACAGCCGATATTGAGGAGTAGGAAAAATGCCTATTTTTTATCCTTTCAGTTACTTAATCACTTTAAAAGAACAACTCGACTAATTTCAGAATCATTCGTAACTTTTTTTCCAGTTAAATTAGCTATTTTCCCTGCAAAATCATGAATTTCTTGAAAAGTAGGCATGTTATCTAATGTTAATCTTTCTCTTGAGTAACCAACACACATATAAGCTTTGATTTCAACATAATCTGGATTAGCTATTTTTATCAACTTAGCATACTCTTCTGGATTTTCCATGTTTTTTCCTTTAACACAAGTAGTTCGTATACATGTTCTTGAATCAAAATTAGCTAATGTTTCGAGTGATTTGTTTAACTTATCCCAAGCTTCTTCTATTTGAGGATTACAAAGTTCATTGTATATTTTTTTGTTAGGAGCATCTAAGGAAAGATATAATTGTGTGGGTTCATTTTCAAGATTTTTTAATTTTTCATACATTAAACCATTACTTACTAAAAATGTTGTGAAATTTCTTCTTTTAAATTCAGATATTAATTCATCAATTTCAGGGTAAAACATTGGTTCTCCAGCTAATGAAATAGCTGCATTATTAGGTTCTTTTGATTGAATTAATTTTTCATCATCTGCTTTATCATTGCCGAAAAACCCACATAATAACTGATTTTGTGCAGCTATTGCATCATCAATAATGGTTTTCGGGTCATCATAACTTCCTCGCCATTCTGTTTTTGTTAAAGAAAGATCTCTCCAACAGAATGAACATTTTTGATGGCAAAATGGAACTGCAGGAGACATTTGTAAACATCTGTGACTTTCAATCCCATAAAATTTTTCTTTATAGCAGGTTCCTTGGTTTAATAAACTTTTTTTAGTCCAATGACATATTTTAGCTCCAGCATGACCATTTTTTCCAAGAAATCTATATCCACTATATTCTAATTTTTTTTGTTCTTCTAAAGTTAAAGCAGATTGATTTTTATTATTTTTTTGAGAATTTTTTCCACTTTTGTTGAAATTCATATACTTTATATGGGTACATTCTTATTTATAAATAGCTGTTTTTATTAACAATGGTTTTTATTAGCTAAAATTAACATGATTTTACAATGAATGGTAGTTTTTCTTTATTTATATTAATGGAAATAATTGTTTTAAGTAATCAAAATTTGAAAAAAAATTTATAATTTTCATTTGAAAATCCCTTGTTTTTTCTAGTTATTAAAGTGAAGTTTTTCTTTATTAGGAAATCCTTTATTTTTTCTAGTTATTGAAGTGAAGTTTTTTTTTTTATTTTAATAATTTATTTAATTATTATAAATATTTTTTAAAATAAAAATATTATAATTATATTTCTAAGGATTAAACAATATTTAATCCATATTTTTTAAATTAAATAAAATTTATAAAAATCATTAATTGCATACTTTTTTCAAATACTATGATATATATTTTATAAAATAGCTATTATATTGAATATTTGTTTATGCATTTTCCAATGAAATGAAGTTTTTAACTCTTTATTTAATTTTAATTTATCTTCTTATTGCTCTCTCCATTTTTTATCCAGATTTCTATTCATCAAAGCATTGCAATGATTATTAGGAATAAAACAAAAATTAACAAATGAATAAATCTAATACAAAGAATAAATCTCTCAATTAATCGGATATGGGAATTAAATCTGTTAATTATTGTTAGGGGATTATTAAATTTGTTAATTAATCTAATACATGCATTGATCTGTTAAATATTCTTTTTAAAACTTAATAGGATGTGATGACTTTTAAACGAGCATATAAATAATTATTAACTTTTTGGAAAAAGCCTTTAAAATGAGGGTATTATTTTTTTCATAGAAAAGTTACAAAAACTATTTTCAGAATTTATCATAAAAAACCATCTTTTTAACATAACCTTTATATATTATTAGATTATATTCAATATTGGAGGTTTTTAATTTATGAGTGAATTACCTTTAGCACCACTAGGTCGAATATTTAAAAATGTTGGTGCTGATAGAATTAGTGATGATGCTAAAGTTGCATTAGCTGAAGCACTTGAAGAACAAGGTAAAGTTTTAGCTGAAAAAGCTGTTGACTATGCTCGTCATGCTGGCAGGAAAACTGTCAAAGTTGATGACATTAAACTAGCTATAGGTTGAAATTTTTCTATTTTTTTTTAATGTGTTGAAAGATATTTTTTAAAACTTTTTTTTTATTTTTTAATATTGCTTTTTTATCTATTTTTTTAATACTATTTTTTGCTTGTTTTATATGATATATGACTTTATTTTCACACTCAATATTTTTTTTTAAATTTAGTTTAATGTGTTATTTTTTAAAACAGAGATTTCGCCATGAAAAATCATGATTGTATTCTTTTTAAGTATTTTTGATTTAAAATAACAATTTTAAGCAGGAATTAATAATAGATAATTTTATAAGTTATTAAGTTATAATTTATTAATGTTCATCAGAATTATATTCTCTAAAAAATGTGAGGATAGTGGAATATATGACCTGATGTATAAAAATGAGGTGAAAAAATTACGATAAAAAATAAAGCATTGCTTATAGCAATAGCTTGTGTTTTTTTAATAAGTATAAGTGCGAGTTATGCAAGTGATGTTGATCTAGATACTAGACCAACAAAACTTTCTCAAGATGATATTTCAGATGCAGCTGTGTCTGTAGATAAATATATTACGAAAAATAGAAAGTTACCAAATTTTGTGACAATTTCTGATTATAATTTTTCCATGCCAGAATACATGTATTTATTGGCAAGAACTGTAGAAAATAAATATGAAAAAGACAATTCTCAAATAATTGTCAAATACAATGTTAGAAATCCATCCCGTCCTACAGGAGATAATATTAAAGGAAAAATTTCGGTTGTTGATTGTCAAGATTATGTAAGTAGAGTAGCTAACTTTATTTCTAATGAGGGTCATGCTCCAAACTATGTAAGAACACCTTTAGGTAATATGCAATATCAACAAGCTATATATAGCTTTATTAAAATTCTTGGCGAGACAAAAGATGACACCCCACCAAAGAGTTTATCTTTAAATTTCAACAAAAACAATCAAATTAACAAACATATACCAAGATTTTCAAGACCAGGTACTTCAACCGAATCTATTGATGTCGATATTAAGTTAAATAATTTATCTGGAACAGATGGATTATTAAAATTGCAAAGATATATGAACAGAAACTTAAATCATAGAAGTGGTGGATCTCATACAGCCGCTGGTGTTGAAAGAACTAGAACTGGTGATTGTTGGGGATTAGCTGAGTGGGCAGCTAAACAACTTAAAGCTAATGGCTATGATGTTAGAATTGTTCAAGGTAGATCTAGTGCAGCTTCAAATCATCGATGGGTTCAAGCTAAAATTGGCGATAGCTGGGTTAACTTCGAATCTTCATTGGTAACAAAAAGATATGGAAGTAAGCATTATACTACAACTTGTGCAAAAGTAAGTAGAATTGTAAAATATTTATAATATTTTACTTTTTTTTTTTTTTAATTTTATTTTTTTATATATCTTAATTTTTTTTAATATCTTAATATTTTTTTTTAATCAAGTTATAATAATGTAGTTTTTCAAATTTTTTATATTACTATTTTTAGCTATCTATAAAACTTTATTATAACACTAGAAATAAAGTTTCAAGTAATAATAATTTTTAATATTCCTTTATTAATTAATTTATAAGATTATAATTTAAATTTTTTAATAAAAATAATTATTAATCATTTATTTTAAAAAATAATATTTATTAAATAGGTTTTTTGAAAATTAACTGATTTTTATAAATATGGCTACTTAAGGAATAATTAATTGAATAATTATTAATTAAACTTCAAATCAAAATTTCTCGAAACATTTAAGTAATAAAAATATTTATAATGATTAATAATATAAAATATTTGAGTTTTATTTTTTATTTGAGGTGATAAGATATGGATAAGAAAATTATATTAGCTATTGTGGCGATTGTAATCATAGGTGGGGGTATATTTATTTTAACCCAACCTGAACCTGATACTGGACAGTATATTGGGGAAGAAAAAGCAATTGAAATTTTTAACAATAGAAATTCAACAGACGACTTTAGAATGGTTGTTGCTTATGGTTATTTAACTCATGGATCAGCTGATGGGCATGGGCATGGACGAGGTTCAGTTTCTACATACAGTCATTCAGGTTATCCTCCCCTTGATAAAGTTGATTCAGCTAAGTTAACAGATTTTGAAGGAAAAAAAGTGTATGAAGTCGAAGCAAAATTTACAGGACAAAAAGTATCTGTATATGTATATATAGATGCTGTAACTGGTAAATTTATAAAATAAGCTTGAATTTTTTCATTTTCTTTTTTTTAATACTATTTTTTTTTTAAATATTTTATTGGATTAATAAATTTTTAGTTTTAATTATTTTCCTGTATTTTTAGTAAAATTTAATTAAACTTTTTTTTTTAAATATTTTATTTAGATTAATAAATTTTTAGTTTTAATTATTTTCCTGTATTTTTAGTAAAATTTAATTAAACTTTTTTTTTTATAAATGGTACTTAACTTTTTTATATTTTCTAGTTGGGAATAGATGAAATATATGCTGTTAAAAGTACCTCTTTAATCTACAAAGTTATTAATATTTTCATATTTTTTGAAAAAATATAATTATTCACATTGTTAAATATGTCATATTTTGATATTTCAGAAATAACTATATATTAATGAACATTCAAATTAGTATATATTAATATTCATTTCTAAATCATCATTTAAACAAATAAATGATTTTTGAGGTTTTAAAGATGAAATTAGATTATTTATGCAGTGGACTGAATGTTACGGATGATAAACAAGCTATTGAAATTTTTCGTTGTATCCGTTGGGCAAATGGAGTTTATTGCCCAGAATGTAAGTCATTTGATATTATAATGGCAGGGGGAGGAAAGTATGGGAAACTTAATAGATATATTTGTAAAAATTGCAACATTCATTTCAACGACTTTGCAGGAACAATTTTTCACAAAAGCAAAATTTCATTAGGGGAAATTTTTTATATTTTAAGTAACTTAGGTACTAGAAGTATTAAACAAATATCTGAGGAATTAAGTTGTAGTAGGCAAACAGTTCATAGAATATCAAAAGTATTTCATGATGAAATCAACAAACAAACTAAAAGAAAACAAAATATATAATTTACTAAATCTTATAGTCGAACCCTGTGTTAAAACTTTAGCTCTTAGTACGATATAATATTATCTTCCTTATGCTATGAATCAAGACATTATGGGGAAGAATTAGCATATATTTAAATGACTTGTGGGGATAAGTAAAATTTTGGACTTTTGTGCATAAATTTAAATACTTTTTTTTATAAATATATTAAAGTTTTTCTTATACGAAAAATATTTATGTATTTTTTTAAAAGTTTTTCTTATATTAAGAATTTTTTGATATTTTTTAAAGAGTTTTTCTTATACGAAAAATATTTAGGTATTTCTTTAAAAGTTTTTCTTATATTAGGAATGTTTTAATATTTTTTAAGAAATTTTTTATATACGAAAAATATTTAGGTATTTCTTTAAAAATTTTTCTTATATAAAGTATATTTTGATATTTTTTAAGAAATTTTTTTTATAAGAAAAATATTTAGGTATTTCTTTAAAAATTTTTCTT